>JBKPCG010000064.1:0-7429 GCA_046727255.1 Acidobacteriota bacterium
ACTTTGACCGGGCGCGTTGCCCAGACCTTCGAAGACACCGTGCAGGTGGACGTTCCCACGGAGTTGCTGGCACGCACGGCCGAAAATTCTTCGATTTACTGGAAGGCCCTGCCCCTAAAACCGGGGCGCTATCGCTTCGACATCGTGGTAAAGGACGTGAACGGGGACCGCGTTGGTACATGGAGCCAAGGTGTGATAGTCCCGGATTTCAGCGACGATCGCCTGAGCAATTCATCGCTGATCGTAGCCGACCAGATGGAACCGGTGGCCGCCAAGAACGTAGGAACGGGCAATTTCGTGATTGGAACGACCAAAGTGCGTCCTCGCGTTGCGCCGTCGAACGGCAAGCCCGTATCTTTCAAGCGGAACCAGAAGCTTAATTTCTGGATGCAGGTCTACAATCTGAGTGTTGACGAAAAGACCCACAGGCCCTCGGCCACGATCGAATACAACGTGACGGATGCCGCCAATAAGGCGGTCATTCACACCGTCGAGTCGACCGACACGATGGGCAATGTGGGCGAGCAGGTTACACTGCAGAAGACCCTTTCGGCGGCGAATTTGCAGCCCGGTTTGTATAAGATTGAAATCAAAGTGAACGACAACCTTTCCAAGCAGACGGTGGATCCTTCGGCAACCTTTGCCGTCGAATAAACTGGTGCCTTGGTTCCTTGTGGTGGGGGGAGATATGTTCCGTAAGCTCGGGTTTCTCATGGTAGTCATGGGCCTGGCGCTTCCGGCATGGTCCGCAGCCGGGCCCGGCACGATCTCTGGATACGTTCGCAATGCAGGCGGTGTGCCCCAGATGGGTGCGGTCGTCGAGGTGCTCGGTTCGGCCGTGCTGAGTTCCAAAGTTTTCACCGACGATCACGGCTTCTATACCATCGCCGGCCTGCTGCCGGGCACCTACAATCTCAAAGTAAGTGCGCCTTCGTTCCTTCCCGCGCTGCGCGAAAAAGTCGGCTTGCGTCCGGGTGCGAAGCTGATGGTCAATGTCACGCTGACCACCCTTTTCGAGGCCATCCAGCTGGGGCCACTGCGGGGTCCGGCCGATGACGATGACTGGAAGTGGACGCTCCGTTCGGTCGCCAACCGTTCCATTCTGCGTGTGCTGCCGGATGGGACGACGGCAATTGCCCGCGAGGCGGGCAGCGAGCGCGACCTGAAGGGTTCCTTGATGTTCATGGCGGGCTCGGAGGCGAATGGCTTCGGCGGCGCGTCGGATATGAGCACCGGGTTTTCGATCGAGCACTCTCTGATGTCGGCCGGGACCCTGAGCGTGAACGGCAATGTCGGCTATGGTGGCGGCGTCCCTGCCGCGGTGTTCAGAACCTCTTACACCAACCGTTTCAACAGCGGCTTCGAACCCACGGTTGCGTTCACGGTGCGTCGGCTGACTTCGCCCGATGTGAATAACCTGCACGGAGCTTCTCTGCAGGCGTTGTCGCTGACGACTTCCGATCGGATGACGCTGGGCGACATTCTGGAATTGAAGTTCGGGAGCGAGCTGCAGACCATTCAGTTCATGGGCCGTGTGAACGCGTTCAAGCCCTTCGGGTCTGCCGATCTGCACCTGACGCCGAATACGGTGATTGAGTACCAGTACGCGAGCTCAATTCCGAACACGCGGATGGAAAAGGGATTTGATTCGGCCCCTTCGGACCTGACCGAGACCGGGCCGCGCATGAGCATCACGAACTTCGCGCCCGCCGTAGAGCGTGCGCATCACCAGGAAGTTTCCGTCTCGCAGCGGATCGGCAAGAACAACGTGCAGGCCGCCTTCTACTCTGACCGCGTGATTGATCCTGTGCTGACCGGCGTGGGCGAGTTGAGTGCCGAGTCGGGCGACGTGCTGCCCGACATCTACTCGGGTACATTCAGCTACCAGGGTAACGATCTGGAGACCCGCGGCATGCGGCTGGTTCTGCAACGGAAGCTGCTGGCGGATCTGACGGCGACTCTTGACTATGCTTACGGCGGCGCCCTCGATCTGACGCGCCCCGATGTCGAACTGCAGGATGCGCGGGAGTGGATCCACACCGAGCGGCGGCATGCGCTGGCTGCCAAATTCAGCGGGACGATTCCACACGCCAAGACGCGCTGGATCGCCTCCTACAGGTGGACCAGCGGTCCGGCATTGACGCCGGTGGATTTGTTCAACTCTTCCCCCGGGCAGGCGGACCCCTATTTGAACGTCTTCCTGCGTCAACCGATTCCGGCTGGCTTCCTGTCGGGACACATGGAGATGCTGGTGGATCTGCGTAATCTTCTAGCCCAGGGATATGTGCCGGTGATGGGCCGCGATGGACGCACCGTCTACCTGGTGCAGTCGGCGCGCTCGGTGCGCGGCGGAGTCGCGTTCAACTTCTGATTGTTGGTAAACCATGGAATGTGGCCCGGGGACACGCGCTCCGGGCTTTTTCTTTATAGCGGTCGAGCCTAGCAGTTACCCCTCTAATAAATCCCTGGCATCAAGTTGACACTGAATTTCTGCCCCCGAACGGTCTATAATTCCTCAACTCAAGAATAAACAATGACTTGTCCGCGGGTGCGGCCTGTTTCGAGGCTCGCGGCAAAGGAGAAGCTGGAAATGAAACTGCGCCTGGTAACGGTCTTTTTGTTGTTAGCGGTGGCCACACTGGTAGCCCAGACGTTCCGTGGCACGATCCTCGGCACGATAACCGATGCCTCGGGAGCGTTAGTAGCTGGGGCAACCGTCAAAGCGCGCAACGTGGGAACGGGGCAGGAGCGTACCACCAACACCAGCGCCGATGGCAGCTATGCCATTCCGGAATTGCCGATCGGCACGTATGCCGTGACTATCTCGCAGAGCGGCTTTCAGACTGCCGTGGCGAACAATGTGGAGGTCAGCGTCGCGGGCGAACGAAGAGTCGACGCTCAACTCAAAACAGGCGACGTGGCAGTGAAGGTGGAGGTGGCCGGCGACTTGCTGCCGCAAGTGGAGACGACTTCCGCGGATCTGGGCGGAACGCTGACCAGCGACACCATCGCGAATATACCCGTCAACGGCCGCGATTACACCAAGCTGATCTATCTGAATCCCGGCATTGCCGGCTCTCCCGACCAGATCTCCGATTCTCCCGGCTCGTTCGGAACGTTCTCGATGAACGGCTCCCGCGGCCGCGCCAACAATTTCCTGCTTGACGGTACCGACATGAACGACGGCTACCGCAACGACCCGGCCATTAACGAAGCGGGTGTGTTTGGCGATCCGGCAACCATTCTGCCGATTGACGCCATAGCCGAACTGCGGGTGCTGTCAAACGGCGAGGCCGAGTACGGGCGGAACAGCGGCGCTGTCGTCAACATTGTGACCAAGAGCGGGACGAATCAGTGGCACGGATCTGCCATGGAATACAACCGGACCAGTTCGGTGGGAGGAGCACGAAACTTCTTCAACACGGTTGGAAGTCAGGATCCGTTTCACAACAACCAGTTCGGCGGATCGTTGGGTGGCCCGATCGTCAAGGACAAGACCTTCTTCTACGCCAATTACGAAGGGCAGCGGGAATCGGGGAAGCAAGCGGGAACCAGCTGTGTCCCGGAGGGCAGCGCGCCCGACGGCTCGCTCAGTCCCGATGATGCCAGCAACTCGGTTATTAAGGCTCTCCTCGGCCGCCACCCATGGCCGGCGCCCAATCTCGGTACTGGCGAATGCCCGAACCTATCCACCTCGACAGCGTTTAAGAATCGCGTAGATAGCCTGATCGCGAAGATCGACCACAATTTCAATCCGAACAATTTGCTGACCGGCCGCTACTACTTCGGAGACAGTGACCAGAGCTTCCCGTTCGCGCAATTATCGGGTGGGCTGCTACCGGGCTTTAATACGGTAACTCCGACGCGGGTACAGCTGGTCTCACTTTCATGGGTGAAAGTGGTGAATGCAAACCAGGTGAATGAAGCACGTCTTGGCTGGAACAGGTTTGCGGAGGGCTTCTTCCCTGAAGACCAAGCATTCGACCCGTCAACCATCGGGCTGAACACCGGGGTCGGCCCTTACGAAGGGGGACTGCCCGCGATCAATGTGGGCGGCTTCGCCCAGATCGGCGCGACCAACGGCGTGCCACGCAATCGCGTGGACGCCAACTGGCACTTCATCGACAACTACTCGTGGAAGACCGGTCGGCACGATGTGAAGTTCGGATACGAGTTGCGACGTACTACGATCATGCAGGTCCTGGAAAATACTTTTCGTGGCAAGTTGAGCTTCGATAATCTGAGCGATTTCCTATCCGGGCAGCCCTCCGACGGTGGGCAGCGGGCCGGCAATACGCGGCGGCACACCTCCGAAAACAGTCATGCGTTTTACGTTCAAGACAGCTTTCGCTGGACGCCTCGTTTGACTCTGAATCTTGGCCTGAGGTGGGACTACTTCGGCGTGGTCAACGAGAAAAACAATCTGTTCTATCGCTTCGACCCCGCGACGGAGAGCGAGGTGCCAGTCGGGCAGCTATACGACAAGGATTACAACAATTTCGCACCTCGGGTTGCTTTCGCCTACGACGTGACCGGCAGAGGAAAGACGGTAATCCGCGGTGGATGGGGCATGTACTACGACGCCTTCGCCCAGGATATTTTCCTGGGCCACTTCCCCTGGAATTGCTTCTTCTGTCCCGGCCCCGCTTATCCGGGTGTGGGACCGGCGGCAATCTCTTCACTTGGTTTGCGAACAGATGACTTGGGGAATCTGCTTCCGTTGGATCCCAATCAGCCGGTATACGACGCAGCTGGTGCGTCGCCGAATGCCGAGTTCTTCGGCGCCGACCCCAAGCTGCGCACCCCTTACGTTCAGAACTTCAACCTCAACGTACAGCAATCTCTGGGTGGGCGCACGGTGCTGCAGGTGGGATACGTGGGGACCAAGGGAACGAGGTTGTTCCGCTTCCGCGATATCAACCAGCCCAGCCAGGACCAGATTACGGCCGCAGACCTGGAGTGCGATTGTATCAATGGCTACGGCGTGCCACGGCAATTTCCAAATGCGCTGCCTTTCTATATCAACCAAGAGGAATCCGCGGCTAGTTCGATTTATCACGCTCTGCAGACCAGTCTACGGACGAACAACTGGCGCGGATTGACCTCGCAGGTGAACTTCGTGTGGTCGCACGCGATTGACGATGCCAGCGACAGCGAGGACTTCACACCCAATCAGGCGCAGCCGCAGAACAGCGCGGCTCCCTCACGGCTCGACCGGGGTGATTCCAGCTTCGACATCCGCCGGCGTCTCACATGGAACTTTGCGTACGAATTTCCGAAATGGGGCGGCAGCATGGCGAGGCTCAAAAACGGGTGGGGGATTGACGGCGTTCTCAGTCTTCAGGACGGACAGTGGTTCCATCTGAACTACTTTTTCGAAGGGGAATACTCCGGAGCGGGGCAGGGCTTTGACCGGCCGGACGTGATCGCGCCGATTCACTATGGCAGTCTGCCGTCCAGCTTCCTCGACATGAGTTCGTTCGCGGCACCCTGCACGTGGTCTTCTACCCCCGATCTAACGGACTCAAGTGAAGCCAACTGCGTGCCGGGCACGCGACATTTCGGCAACCTCGGCCGCAACTCGCTTCTCGGGCCGGCGTTCAAAGAGTTCAACTTCTCGATCTCCAAAAACACCGCAATCACGGAACGGGTGAATCTAAATCTCCGGGCCGAGTTCTTTAATGTGCTGAACCACCCGAACTTTTCGAGCCCGATTCTGCCGGCGTTCATTGCTGACCCTGGCTCACCCGATCCAGCCACCGGCCAACATACGGGCTTCTATCCACTCACAGCCACTGGCGACGTGGGTATCGGGAATCCATTCCTGGGAGGCGGCGGGCCGCGGGGGGTGCAGTTCGCGGCCAAGATTACGTTCTAGAAGAGCAGGGGGCAGGTTGCAGGTGTCAGGTCTCAGGATTGTGGTCCTGAGACCTTTTGTTTTCCTGAACCTTCAAACCTAGAAACTGTGAAACCTTGTTTGAACCCCCCACGATCTGGCTACGTCTCCTGGCCATCCCCGCTGGCCCAGAGGTGCTAGGCCGGTGGTGACCTGTGGTGTCCTTGGGGACGCCTCGGCTAAGTGCTAGTCTCACAGTGATCTCCCCCCCCAAAATCTCATCGAGTGAGAGTTCCTATGCTGCGGAGAATCTTAGCCGTGCTGGTGGCGGTGACCTGTCTTCTGTCGGTTCAGCAGGCGGTGGCCCACGATGAGCATAAGCCTGGTGCGAAGCCGGGTAAGACTGCCAAAGGCGCGGAGTCTCCTAAGGCCAAGACTGCCCCCGCGAAGTCCATGCCACTGACGACTTCTTCGGCTAAGGCTCGCGATCTTTATCAGAGGGCCGTTCAGGACTACGAACTCCTCTACCTGGAACGGGCGACGATCGGGTGGCGGGCGGCGGCTAAGGAAGATCCGCAATTTGGGGCGGCGTTTGCCATGCTGGCGCTGAACAGCCGCGATCCGGAAGAGGCTCGCATTGCGCGCGAGCGGGCGAAGGAGCTGGCTGCGAAGGTATCGCCTGGCGAGAAGCTCATGATCCAGTGGATCGCGACACTTCAGGAGGGAAACTTTTTGGACGGGATCGCGGCTATGAACGATATGATCGCGATGTTTCCACGCGACAAACATGTGTACTATGTCGCAGCCAACTGGCTGATGGGCGTCCAGGGGAACGAGCAGGCGCATCATCTGCTGCATAAGGCGCTCGACATCGATCCTGACTTTGCGCCGGCGCTGAATAATTTGGCATACCTGCACGCGCGTAACCGCGAATTTACCGAGGCGCTGCAGGCTATGGATCGCTACGCAGCGCTGTTGCCGAAGGAGCCTAACCCGCAAGATTCCTACGGTGAGATTCTGCGCATGGCCGGGCGGTTTGCCAGTGCGCTTGAGCACTATCGCGCCGCGCTGACTATTGACGCGAGCTTTAATACCTCACAAGTCGGGCTCGGAGACACCTATGCTCTGATGGGCGACCAGGAGCGGGCTCGGCAGGAGTATGACAAGGCGATCGACAATGAGCCGAATCAGGCCAACCGCTTCGATTACCGCATGCAGAAGGCCATCACCTGGGTCCGAGAGAAGAACTACGTTGAGGCGGATCGCCAGCTGTGGCGGATTTCCGTGGAGGCGCACGGGCAGTCCTACGAGTTGCAGGAGGCGCAGGCTCTCCGTCGCATGGCACAGTATGCGGTTGACGATCAGCAAGCCGTCGAACGCCTGGCTTCGGCTGAAGACGCTCTGACTCACCGCCAGAATTTGTCGCCTTCCGACCGCGACGAGGAGCTGGCGCACGTCCTCCGGTTGAGGGCAGCGCGGCTCCTCCAGGCTGGCAAACCTGACGCTTCGCAGGCCACCCTCAACCGGCTTGGTCAACTGGCGGCCACCAATCGTGATCGCGTGATCCAGGAATGCTGGCACGGCGCCGCCGGA
>JBKPCG010000065.1:0-25114 GCA_046727255.1 Acidobacteriota bacterium
GTCCGGGAAGCACGACGACAACCCCAAAATCAACTTCAACGGCGGCGGACAAGAGTGTCCGCCCCACACGTACATTCAGACTACTTCGGTGCTCTCGTCCACAAATTTCTTGTCGTTCTCCTCGCTGCCAGCCAGTTCAAACGAATTTGTGATTGCCGCCTTGCCGTTCTCCACACTCGTGATTACATAGGAGCAGCCGAACCAGTGCGCTTCGGCCAGGTCGGTCGTTGACCACCGGGCGGGATGGTCCGGATGGGAGTGGTAGAAGCCGACAATGTCCTCTCCGCGCTCGCGTCCGTCACGCTGGATACGGATGAGTTCCTTGGGGTCGATGTGGTAGCGATTGTGCGGAGAATCGTCGCGAGTGTTGCCGGCGCGCGCGATGCGGGTTACGGTTTTGGAACCGTCGTCCGCAAATTGGCCGAGCAGCACACCGCAGCATTCGTGCGGGTAGGTTTCTTCGCCGTGTTGACGAAGAGAGTCGTGGACGTCGCGGGGAATAGTGAGCATCGAAAATTTAAGAGGTCAGAGGTCAGATTGCAGAGGTGAAGAACTCAAGGATCTCAACCTCTGCAATCTGACCTCTAACCTCTGACCTCACCTTCGTTCCAGAACCTCTCGCTCAAGTACTTGTCTCCTGAGTCAGGGAGGATGGTGACAACGAACGCTGGTTGCTGCTTCTTCAAAGCCGCGGCGACCTTCAGGCTGCCGACGATCGCGGCGGCGGCGGAAACGCCGACCAGCAGGCCTTCCTCTCGCGCCAGACGACGGGCCATCGCGTGGGCGTCTTCGGTGCGAACTCCGAGATTCTCGTCGGCGAGCGATGCATCGTAGATGCCCGGCACAAGTGTCGAGCCCAGATGCTTGGTTCCTTCGATCCCATGAAACGGCGAATCGGGTTGCAGAGAAACGCAACGAATGTGCGGATTCAACTCCTTCAGTCGCCGGGTGGTGCCGACGAAAGTTCCGGTCGTCCCCATGATCGAAACAAACTGCGTAACGCGTCCTTCGGTCTGTTGCCAGATTTCATTGGCGGTGGTTTGGTAATGGGCGCGCCAGTTGGCGTCGTTGGAATACTGGTCCGCGTAGAAATAAAGATCGGGATGCTGTTCCGCGAGATCGTGCGCGATCCTGGTGGCGCCGTCGGAGCCTTCTCCGGGATCGGTGAAGATGATATTCGCGCGATACGCCTGTAGAATGCGCTTGCGCTCAACGGAAACATTTTCGGGAACGCACAGCGTGACCGGGAATCCGAGCGCGGCTCCCAGCATGGCGTAGGCAATGCCGGTGTTGCCGCTGGTGGAATCGAGAAGAATTTTTCCCGGTGCCAACTTTCCGGAACGGCGCGCATCGGCGACGATGCTGGCGGCGGTGCGGTCCTTCACAGAACCGCCGGGGTTGTACCACTCGGCTTTTCCTAGAAGCTGGACCGTTGGAAGATCGCGCGTGAGTGTGTCGAACCGCAGTAGCGGAGTATTGCCGATGCGTTCGAGCAAAGTCTCTCCCGCCAAACGCACAGCGGCGGCATCGGCGCTGACATCGCTGGGACGCGGGGCGGGATTGGGACTGGCTGCCGTCATGAGTAAAAAGCCCTAATGACCAGAGTAATGTGCCTGTAGGGCTAAAAAGGTATATCTATACTACGACCTTAGATTCAGGACGGGAAAGCCTGGTTCCAGGGAATCCAGGGAGCATCCTGTGCGGAGTGATCGCATCTAAGCCTGCAGGCTGGAACTTGAAAGAAGAAAAATGTCGACTAAAGTTGAAGAACGTACCTACGAAGACGCAGTCAGCTGGCTGCGCGACCACGGTTTTGACCTGATTGAAGCTCCGGGCACCCAGAATCGTGTGTTCCTGAGGAAGTACAACGTCTCGGCAGCCATCCAGAAGACCGACGATGGCGGCGCGAAGATCTTCGCCTATCCCGGGTATCAGATTGGCGGGGAGATCTCGAAGCTGGTCAACAAGGGCTATCAGCAGTTCCTCAAAACGTCCAAGACCGAACTGCCTGCGACAGCCGAGCATCTGAAGGCGCTGCATCAATTCTCGGAAGAACTGAAAGAAGCCTTGGGTATACCGAGCCTTTACAACGAATCGCTCGGAACGGTGAGCGAGTCGTATCATTACGACCGCATCAAAGATCGTGACAAGCCGGAGGTCGAGCGGCCGAAGCGTCCGTGGCAGGCCGTGAAAGCGAAGGTGGCGGCGATCAAAAAGAGCAGGGCCTAACTTCACCTGCATTTCGCATCTTCCCTATTGCAGCTTTATACTGACGATCCCATGACCGGCGTGACCCAACCTCTGCCGGGCGTTCCCTGGTACGACCTGAACGACCCCTCTTCTCCCGCACTGGATGAGTTGGCAAAAAAAT
This sequence comes from Acidobacteriota bacterium, assembly GCA_046727255.1. Lineage (GTDB taxonomy): Bacteria > Acidobacteriota > Terriglobia > Terriglobales > Acidobacteriaceae > Acidiflorens. Next base: position 2,372 of record JBKPCG010000065.1, read on the forward strand.
ATCAACTGCACGAGCTGCAGATTGAGGACTGCCGTCATCCCCAGCGAGCCAAAACCGAAGATTACGAGGGTTACATTTTTACAGTATTGAAGGCGCTGGAGTCCGGCAAGACTCCCAAATTTCTCGACTTCGACATCTTCCTGGGGAAGGACTTCTTGATCACGGTCCATGCCGGTTCATACCCGGCGGTGGACAAGGCCGTGCAGCGCGCGCAATTACACAAAACACAACGGCTGGACAAGATCTTTTACGTCCTTGTGGACCATATCGTTGACGAATACTTGCTTCTGCTGGACGCGCTGGCGGAGCAGATTTCGGATGTCGAATCGGAGGTACTGGAAAAGCCGGAACCGCCCGTGCTGCGGCGCATCTTCACCATGAAGCGAAATCTGATTGACTTTCGACGCTATGCCGGCGGAATGCGGGAAGTGGTCAACCAACTGATGCGCCGGGAGCAAGGATTCCTAGGCGATGATCTCGACCCCTTTTTTCGGGATGTGTATGACCACATCGTGCGCACCGTCGATCTGATCGAGACCTACCGCGATCTGCTCAGCAGCTCGACGGATATTTATCTTTCGGCGGTTGCAAATCGCACCAATCAGATCGTGAAAGTTCTGACGGTGTGGGGAACAGTCGCCCTGCCGCTGGTGGTGATCACCGGATTTTTCGGAATGAACCTGCCGCTTCCCTGGCAACGCGACCCGCTCGGCACCATCTATGCCAGCGTGTTGATGACCGCAATCGGGGGACTGATCCTCTGGTACTTTCGCAAGCAAGGCTGGTTTTGAGGACTGGTTCTGAGGTCTTGGTTCTGAGGAGAAGAAGAATGAAGATTTGCCTGCACTCTCTGGTCGTTTTGGTGATCTGCGGCGTGAACGCATGGGGTTCGCCAACCGCCCCTACGGAAGAGATTCGTCAGGTGATTGTGAAGCAGCAAGACGCCTGGAATCGCGGCGATCTGGAGGCGTTCATGGCCGGCTATTGGAATTCAGCCGAGCTGACATTCTTCTCCGGCGCCCGCGAATCAAAAGGTTGGCAGGCAGCACTCGACCGCTACAAGAAGAGCTATCAAAGCGCGGGACACAAGATGGGCAAGCTCGAATTCTCCGACCTGCGAGTCGAGATGCTGGCACCAGAGGCGGCGTTTGTGCGGGGCGAATTCCATCTGACAATGTCGGATGGGGAGACGCCGCACGGGCTGTTTACGCTAATCTTCCGGAAATTCCCCGAGGGATGGAAGATTGTCCACGATCAATCAGCGGGAGAGTAGTACGAGGTCAGAGGTTAGAGGTCAGATTGCAGAGGTAAGAACCTTACGACTCCGCCAGCTTTTACCTCTGCAATCTGACCTCTAACCTCTGACCTCGCATTACGGGTGCGGCCACTTTGCCAGGATTGCCCCCATCGCCAGGTAGCAGACCAACTGGTATCCGGTATTGATCAGGAAGAGTTTCGTCGGCTGCTTGCTGAATAACGTGCCCGTCAACTGGACGGGGGCTACGAAGCCCAGCCACACTGCAAAGCCCACCTTCATGCCGTAGAGCACTGTGTTAACGCTCGTCAGGTCGATGATTTTCGCGAGCACGACGGCCGAGACCAGAGTGGCGACGAATGTGATTCCATACAACTTGCCGGCTCCCTTTTGCATTTCTGTCAGCTTGGCTTTGTCCTCGGGATCGCAGCCCATAAGACGCATCCACGGGCGCGCGAAGAGAGTCGGCGAGTACCACAGGAACCCAATGACCATCGTGGCCACGGCAGCCACCAGCACAGCCCATGGGTTGATCCCGGTGAACGTGTTCGGACCAATGATCATGATGATCGCCTCCTGATGTTCGAATGGTAATCCGGTCAGAGAAGGGAGGACAGGAAAAACAGGTTTATAACCTGGGATCAGGCAATCTGGCGGCGGTTTTTATCGCGAACGGCCGCGATCCATCGCCTCGTTTGCCAGCCTGTCAGCGTCGACATTTTGCTCACGCATGGCATGACGGATCTCGAAGTAGTCGAGCTTGCGGATCAGTTGCTGCGCTTCTTCGTAGAGCTTGCGCAGTTCCGGATGTTTCACCTTGTAGATGCCCTTCATCTGCCGGACCATGAGTTCCGAGTCACTGACCACCTTGAGCGACTTGATACCGTGAGCGACTGCGTAACGAAGCACAGCGAGTAGTCCCTGATACTCGGCATAGTTGTTGGTGTGGTGCCCGAGATATTCGCTGAGTTCAGCGACCTTGCTGCCGGAGGGATCGTGGATCACCACCCCATAGCCCGAAGGACCAGGGTTACCGCGCGCTCCGCCGTCGATGTGGGCGGTATGGGCGGGAGCTACTTTGTTGGATGATCCGGCGAGATGTCCGTGAGAATCGGCGGGCTGGTTGGTTCCTCTCCGAAGAGGAGTCATGGATCGAGTTTACATGGGTGGTTGGTCTAAGCTCGTGTGGGACGGACACTCCCTTCGACTTCGCTCAGGGCAGGCTTTGTCCGCCTGTTGACAGCGCAAAAACTGCGGCAGGACTTCCGTTGCACACTTTGGTCGGACAAGAATGTCCGACCCACACACATTCTCTACCTGCCTGTGGCCAGCCGCGTAGCCAGACGTTGCGGCAGGTTGGCGGCGAGAATTTTTTCCTGTGCAACGCGCAGGTTGTATGGGATGCGATAGAAGCTGACGGCCCAGGTATCGGTATCGAACGTGGCAAAGCTGGCACGCCAGTCCCCATCGCGGGGCTGGCCAACCGAGCCGGGATTAATCAAAAACCGGCGCTCTCGACGAAGCGCCCAATCGGAAGATTCCGGCTGTCCGACTGTGCGATAGCTTGGACGATACGCTTCGCTGATTTCTCCCTGCGTCATGAATCCGCCTTGCAGATGCGTGTGGCCGAAAAATGTGAGCGGGACGGAATCGGTCATCAGCGGCTCAATCGCGTCGCGGACGCTCACCAGATACTCGTCTTCGTCGAGCGCGGATCCGTGCACGAATTGCACACCCGGGAGTTCCTCGATGTGCAAGGGACCCTGGGGAAGCGATCGGAGCCATTCGAGATTTTCGGGAGTGAGTTGGTCGCGGGTCCAGAGCGTGGCCAGTCCGGCGGCGGCATTGAATTCGGCCAGGTCCATCAGTCCGCTGACGGCTTTGTCGTGGTTGCCGCGAACGAAAATCTTGCCGAGAGAGCGGCAGCGGGCAATCACTTCATTCGGATTCGCGCCGTAGCCGACCGTATCACCCAAATTGACGACCAGGTCGTACGCAGGCGCGGCAGCGAGGCACGCCTCGAGCGCCTCGAGGTTACTGTGAATGTCGCTGAGGAGAAGGATGCGCACGGCAAAGCGAGGATTATAGCGTCTTAGAAGCAGCCTTGCGCAATCAGTTGGTGGAGGAGCGCGGGTCAGTTTGAGTCATTAGACTTAGAGCAGAAATATCAGAGCAAGCACTTCTTTGCGCACTTTGCGAGTTCCCTTGCGAACTTTGGGGTTAAAGCTCTTGCCTACGGCGTGCTGGGGTTGAGAACTGGGCAGCGTGCCCAGTGGCCGGGAGACACCTCAAGTAGCGGCGGCAGTTGCGCGGCGCAGGCCGGGACGCGGTGCTCACAACGCGGCTCAAAAGGACACCCCGGTGGGGGCGCGGCAATCGGCGGCACTGTACCTTCAATGGTGGCGAGCGGCTGGGCGCGGTCGGTCGCGAGCGTCGGAATGGCGCGCAGAAGACCCCGAGTGTAGGGATGGGCTGGCGCATTAAAGATGTCCGCCTTCGCACCGAGTTCGACCAGGCTCCCCGTATACATCACGGCCACGCGGTCGGCGACATGAGATACCACCGCCAGATCATGCGAGATGAATAGCATCGCCAGCCCGAACTTGCGTCGGAGCTCGTTGAGCAGGTCGAGGATCTGCGCTTGAATGGTGACGTCGAGCGCGGTGGTGGGCTCGTCCGCGATGAGCAGCTGCGGTCGGTTGACGATAGCCATGGCGATCATGACCCGCTGGCGCATGCCTCCCGAAAGCTGATGGGGATAGCTGCGAGCGCGTTGCTCGGGATTGGGTATGGTGACGTCGCGCATGCCCTCAACGGCCCGCTCCCATGCTTCCGCCCTGGACAGTTGGTTGTGGGCCAGGACCGCCTCGGCAATCTGTTCGCCAACGCGCATCACCGGGTTCAGGGCGGTCATGGGCTCCTGAAAGATCATGGCGATCCGGGAGCCGCGGAGACGGCGTATAGCATCGGAGGGAAGCTCCAGAAGGTTTGTTCCGTTTTCATCGCCATTCTTGAAGTCGATCTCGCCAGCTACGGTCGCGCCGGGTGGAAGCAGACCCATGACAGCCAGAGAGGTGACGGACTTTCCGGAGCCTGATTCGCCGACCAGGCCAAGAACCTCGCCGGGAGCGATCGCGAAGCTGAGGTCTCGGACGGCTGCATCCTGCGATTTAGGAGCCGACTTTTTGCCGGGCAGGAGTGCCCGACCCACAGTCGGGAAATGAATGCTCAGGTTCCGGACGTCGAGCAGCGTGGGCACGAGACGTATGGTATCAGCGGGAGGACGGGGCAAGACTACCGTCGCTGTATCGATCACTCTGCGCGGGACTGGACCGCCGAAGGTGGCTGTCCCTACGTGATTCTTGCTACTGTCCCAAAATTAACGGCAGTCCATTCTTGCCGCTGCCGATCACTACTATTTTTGCGTTCGGGCTCTTTGCCAGATTCTCAGTAGCCTCGATGCCTTTCCATTCGAGCAATTGAGAACTGATCCCCTGGGCGACAATGCGCTGAAAGTCGCTGATGCCCTGGGCTTCGATGCGCTTACGCTCTGCTTCCTGTTTTTCTTTCTGAAGACGAAAGCTCATGGCCAGCGCTTCCTGCTCGGCCTGCTGCTTTAATTCAATCGAGGCCCGAAGCGTGTTCGGAAGCTGAATGTCCCGTAGCAGGATACTCTCCACCACCACGCCGCGCTGGTTGAGCTGGTTCGTAAGCTGTGCCACGATCTGCTTCGCCACCATTTCGCGCTCCCCGGAATAGAGCGCGTTGGCGCTGTGCGAGGCGGTGGCTTCCCGGATCGCGGATCGCAGATTGGGCTCGATCAGCACCATCACATAATTCGGCCCGATTTTCTGGTACACATCAGCTGCTTTTTCAGGATTGAGGTGATAGATGAGCGAAGTATCGAGGTTCATCACCAGGCCCTCTGCGGACGGCACACTGGCCGTTTCCTTTAGTTCCTGGGTTCGGATCGAGAGCTCATGATTGGTCTTGAGCGGATTGATGAGATGCATTCCCTCAGGCAGCACCTCGCCCGTAACCCTGCCGAAGAGAGTCAGGACGCCAACCGCGCCGGAATCCACGCGTGTGATCGCGGAGAATAGAAGAATTACCAGGATGAAGCCAATGAATCCCAGCCCCAATAGTCGTAGGATGCCGCCACCCTGTACGTCGATCACTTTGCCCCGCGGCTGATCAAAGATCGTCATTGCAGACTCCCTTTCAAGGGAATTGTAGGCAACGCACGGTAGAGGCGTAAGTACCTGAGTGAGAACGGGAGGGTTGATTCACCAGTTTGCAGAACGGCTCAGTCCGAAGTGCAAGATGTCAGGTTCCCGCCTTACTTTTCCCGCTGGAAGCGATAATGTCCGCCGCGCTCCCGGGCAAACTGTTCGGCGACTTTCAGGAAGGCGCGTCCGGCATGCGAAAGCGTGGACTCCTGCCGGTGGACGAGGCGCAGCTTGCGCTGGAAGTGCAACTCGCGCACCGGAATGCGGACCAGTTCTCCGCGGCTGATTTCATTTTCTACGCTGATCGCCGGCACCAGGGCCACGCCGTTTCCCATGCTCACAAAGCGCTTGATGGCTTGCAGGGTGGGCAGCTCGACGTCCATGTGCAGGGGGGTCTTGTGCTGGCGGAAGGCTTCGATGACTTTGTCGCGATAGGGCGAGCTTACGATGTGAGCGACGAAGGACTCCGCTCCCAACTGACGGATGCTGACCTCGCCCGCCGAAGCCAGCGCGTGTCCCGGCGGAACCACAAACACTAACTCGTCGAGATAGACCACCGCGGATTTCAGCTGCGGTTCCTGCGGATCGTAGGAGAGGACTCCAATTTCCACGTTGTGCTTGAGGACATCGTCAGGGATGGTGCTGCCCAGCGAACGCCGCACCGTGATCCGAATCATGGGGTGCAAACGACGGAATTCCGCCAGCACCGGCAGCAGATAGAGGGCGGTGAACTCGTTGGCGGCCATCACCAACTTGCCTTTCTGCAATTCGCGTAGCTCGACCAGAGCCTCCTGTGCGTCCAGGCGTAAATTGAGAAGCTTCTCGGCGTATTCCTGGAGCACGCGTCCGGCGTCGGTCAGTACGCCGTCGCGCGAGGAACGATCAAAGAGTGGCTCTCCGATCTCCAGCTCCAGCTTGCGGACGGTCTGACTGACCGCCGATTGGGTGCGAAAGAGCTTCTCCGCGGCGCGGGAGAAGCGGCGCTCACGGGCAACGGCAAGGAAGACTTCGAGTTGGGAAAGGTCCATGGGTTGATCTCACGCTTCAAGAACCGAGGGGTAGAGACGGGCCGTGCCCCGTCTCCGCTGCGAAAGGAGACGCGGCACGCTGCGTCTCTACGACCGGCCGTCGCATCGAAATGGTCATTATCAATAACACACGATAGATAAGACAAACTAATACTATTATATCCACTGATCATAGCGTAAACATAATAAACTTCTCTTTTATCTTGCCGGTTCTTAAGCTAGATGGATAGTTTCCGGAGGGATGAGATCGATGGATCGGCCGCGCATCACAATCTTCGACACTTCGCTTCGAGACGGCGAACAGTCGCCGGGCTGCAGTATGAACGTGCAGGAAAAACTGCGACTGGCCCAGCAACTCGATCGTCTCGGCGTGGATGTGATTGAAGCCGGCTTTCCAATTGCGTCCGATGGTGATTTCGAAGCAGTGCAGGGGATTTCCGCTTCGGTGCGGAGGCCCACGATCGCGGCGCTGGCGCGCGCTTGTCCGGGCGACATCGACAGGGCGTGGCAGGCTGTGCAGGGAGCGGCACATCCGCGGATTCACGTATTCCTGGCAACTTCCGACATCCATCTCAAGTACAAACTGCGCATCTCGCGCGATCAGTGTCTGGAGCAAGCGCGGGAATCAGTTCGCCGTGCCAACGCGTTATGCGCGGACGTAGAGTTCTCGCCCGAAGATGCTACTCGCAGCGATCAGGACTTCCTCTGTCAGTTGGTTGAAGCGGTAGTCGCGGCGGGCGCAACAACGGTCAACATTCCGGACACGGTCGGATATAGCACACCTGAAGAATATGGGCGACTGCTTCGGATCCTGCGGGAAAGAGTTGTGGGGATCGAGAAGGTAACGATTTCGACGCACTGCCACAATGATCTCGGTCTGGCGGTCGCAAATTCGCTCGCAGGAGTGCAGGCGGGAGCGCGGCAGATTGAGTGCACCATTAACGGCATCGGGGAGCGCGCCGGGAATGCATCCCTGGAAGAGATTGTGATGGCGATGCGGGTTCGGCCAGACAGATATCCCTACGAGACCGGCGTGGTCGGTGAGCAAATTTATCCTTCCAGCCAATTGCTGGCGGAGATCACGCGGGTTTCGGTGCAGCCTAATAAGGCCATCACCGGGCGGAACGCATTCGCGCACGAGGCCGGCATCCATCAGGATGGCATGCTGAAGAATCCGCTGACGTACGAGATCATGACACCGCAGTCGGTGGGCGTGCCGGACTCACGACTGGTGCTGGGCAAGCACTCCGGGCGGCATGCACTGGCGCTACGCTGCGAACAATTGGGACACCAGTTTGATCGGCGCGAACTGGATGAGGTGTATCGCAAATTTGTGGTTCTGGCCGACCGGATTAAGAAGGTACAGGACAGTCATCTGCTCGAACTGATTCAGGAAGTTTGCAACCAGGCCAAAAGGATTCCTCCGGCGTCGGCGGCAGTTCCTTTTACGCGGGCAGCATCGGCCGTCGCTGGTTCTCACGAAGTACAACTGCCTTTTCCGGGGCCTGCGCCCGGTAATGGCGATACCGCGTCAATCGCTGTTACATTTGCCGATCATCACGGCGAGCAAGAGGACTATCTCTGGGGTGTGTAGAACGCGAACCGGGCTCCCTTAGCACCGTGCCCGCTGCAACGCACTCCGCAGCGCAGCGTTTCCTTTCCTGGTGGCCGCAGGAGCCACCTATTTTTCGTTTCGCGGCAATCTTTCGGGAATTGTTGTGCGTCTAAGGTGAGGGAGGCATGCAACTGCGCGTTACTTCGCTCCCCGGCGACGGGATCGGGCCTGAGGTCATCCTGCAAGCCATTCTTGTTCTGGAGGAAGTGACCGGCGGGTTTGGTCACGACCTGCAACTGGACGAAAAGGAGATCGGGGGCGCCGCATTAACCGCGTTCGGCAACCCTCTGCCGGAGGCCACGATCCAGGCCTGTCTCGCGTCGCAAGCGGTGCTGCTGGGAGCAGTGGGCGACCCGGCTTTCGATCACCATCCCCGTGAACTGCGCCCCGAAGCGGGCCTGCTGCGCCTGCGGCAGGCTTTGGGAGCGTATGCCAACCTTCGACCTGCCGTGTTCTACCCCATGCTGCGCGACTGTTCGCCACTGCAAGAGGAAGTTGTCAGAGGGACGGACATCCTGATTGTTCGCGAGTTGCTGGGAGGTCTTTATTTCGGCCAGCCGCGGTCGATTGAGGGCGCTGCCGGCAGCCGCGAGGCGGTCAATACCATGCGTTACGGCGAAGCTGAGATCGAGCGCATTGCCCGCATGGCATTTGGGCTGGCGCAGAATCGCCGCAAGCGACTGGTGTCGGTGGATAAATCGAATGTGCTGGAATGCTCGCGGCTGTGGCGGGAGGTGGTCACGCGCGTGGGCCGCGAATTTCCGGATGTGCAGCTCTCCCACATGTATGTGGATTCTGCTGCCCTGGCGTTGGTGCTGAAGCCGGCGGAGTTCGATGTGGTGCTCACGGAAAACATGTTTGGCGACATCCTGTCTGATGAGGTGGGTGGAGTGGTGGGATCGCTGGGATTGCTCGCATCGGCCAGCATCGGAGGGCTAGTAGGTCTGTACGAGCCGGTTCACGGATCGGCGCCGGACATTGCCGGTCAGGGAATCGCCAACCCGTTGGGCGCGATCCTGTCGGTTGCGCTCATGCTGAGACATACATTTCACTTACGGCGAGAAGCCGAGTGCGTCGAGGAGGGCGTGATGTCGGTGCTGAAGGGAGGCTTCCGGACCCGTGATCTGGCGCGAGGGGGAGAACGAACTGTCAAGACCGAAGAGATGGGCGCTCAGATTGCCGAATTTGTGCGCCTTGCGACGATGACGGATGGCCCTTCCGAGGGAATATCGGCGTCAGCTTGATGTCTTCATTTATCAGTATCCTCGCTCGCGCAGGATTTCGGGCAATGAACCTCCGTGCATTTTTTCACAAACCCTTCGACGAGCATTTTCACGTACCATCGGACCAGAAATCACACGCGAATAAAATGCTCTCCAAGTGCTCCAATCCGGGTTGCTCGGCGACCTTCCGGCGCCTGCAGACCGGCAAGCTCTTTCGCTTCGACTCCCCGAATAGACGATGGTCCGAAGACAGGAGCACTCGGAAATCACCTCGGGGAGTTGAGTTCTTCTGGTTGTGCGAGGCGTGCGCCGGGAGGTTCACACTGGTGTCGAACTCGACGGAAGGCACCCGCGTGATCTCGCTTGGGGGGTCGCGCGCGGGGAGCCGCTACCGGGTCATAGGTTTCCGCGCGAAGCGATAGCGTGGGCGGAGTAAGCCCCGGTAAGAGCATTCCAGCGGATTCGCATTACATCTCCAAACATTCGCAAACCGTCGTGAAATGGGTGGAGCCGCGTGCCCTCACGGTGCGCCCAAATCACCGGGACCTCGATCGTCTTCAGATCCATCCGGCGGGCGAGGAACAGAATTTCTGGATCAAACCCCCAGCGCTCGATTCTCTGAAGGGGGAAAATTCGCTGTGCCGCCTCCCGGCGAAATGCCTTGAAGCCGCATTGCGTGTCCCTGAAGTGCAAACCCAGAACCAGCCGTAGCAGCATGTTAAAAATACGTCCGAATGCCTGCCGGTAAAGGGGCTGGCGCTCGGTTTGAAGTTCGGCGCGCAGCCAGCGGGATCCGATAGCAACGTCAGCCCCCTGACGGATAGCATCGAACAGCTTCTCTGCTTCGGCAATGGGCGAGGACAGGTCGGCGTCGGTAAACAGACAAATATCGCCGCGAGCGTGCAGCATGCCGTTGCGCACGCTATATCCCTTGCCGCGGTTCCCCGGGTTTTGCACGAGTTGAATCTGCGGGTGGGCGCGGGCGTATTCACGAACGAGCGCCGCAGTATCGTCGCCCGAGCCGTCGTCCACGACCAGGATCTCGGCGTCCCACTTCTGCTGTGCGGCGTACCGCAGGATTTCATCGAGCGTGGGGCGAATGCGGCTACTCTCGTTGTAAGCGGGAATGACGAGGCTGTAGCTCAAAAGGCAGTCCTCGGTTCTCAGTTTCCGGTGCTTAGTCCTCGGAATTTCGAATGCTGGTTTGCTGAGAACTGAGAACCGGGAACTGCATTATGCCACTTGGCTGCGCTTGTCGAGCATGCGGAAAAATTCGGCGACCAGTTCGTGGTCCCAGAGTCCGGAGCGGGATTCCTCGCGCATGGTGACGGCAGCCTGTTCGTGACTCAGCGCCGGTTTGTACGGACGCGCGGTGCGCAACGCGTCGTAGACGTCCACCACTTGAAGGATTCGCGGCAGCAACGGAATTTCATCGCCGCGGAGTCCATCCGGATAGCCGCTGCCATCGGAATGTTCGTGATGACTGCGAATGATCGGCAGCACCAGGCGCAACGACTTCAACGGTCGGCAAATGGTTTCGCCGGTTACGGGATGCTTCTTCATGATTTCCCATTCGGCGGGCGTGAGGTTGCTGCCCTTCTTCAGGATTTCATCGGGCACGGCGATCTTGCCGAGGTCATGCAGGTAGCCGCCGCGGCGCAAGGCCACAATGCTGTCCTGGTCGAGGTTGAGATGGCGGCCCATCTCGGAAGCGTTCTGTGCCAAGCGTTCGCAGTGGCCTTCGGTGTAGGGGTCGCGCGATTCCACGCTGAGGCCAAGAGTGCAAATCACTGATTCGGCCGTCTCCAACTCGTCCGTGAACTCCTTCAACTTGAGAAGCGAGCTTACGCGCGCGAAGAGTTCTTCCGGGTTGATGGGCTTGCTGAGGAAGTCGTCGGCTCCGGCTTCGATTCCCTGGAGGCGGTCCTCGCGGGCGCTCAGGCCAGTGATCATCACGATCGGGATGAGCCGCGTTAGGGGGTCATCTTTCAGTTGGCGACAGAGTTCGTAACCGGTCTTGCCGGGCATGATGACATCGAGCAGAATCAGGTCCGGGGGGGCGCGGCGTATCTCAATTTCCGCGTCCGCCGCATGCTGCGCCGAGACGATGCGATAGCCGCGGGTCGAAAGCAACTCACTCAGGACCATCACATTTTGCGGATGGTCGTCCACGACCAGAATGGATGGCTTTCGGCGGCTGGTCAACAAATCCCCCATACTCTGATAAGAGTTAGGCTTGGAGGAAAGAGTTGTCCAGCGTTGCCCGGTGCGAAAATTCATCGCTTAACCTGATTATATTATTGTAACGAATCGGCTCTCTGACGGCTCATTTTTTGTACAGGAGGATCAAGGCCGCCAGTATGAAGCCTTGCGTGCTCGGTGATAATCGCATCCTACTAATCAGCATGTTCGGCTCCCTTCTCCCGAACCCTGGAGGTTGATTCTCCCAGGTTTACTCAGGTCTGAAGAGGCGGTTTCATGAAATCAGAGGTCGCACAGAGCGCTGAGCGAAAGCTGGATCAGGAATTTCTCCGCGATCTCGGCGTGCTCTGCGGTCCAATGCTTTTCGATTGCAGCTAGAATAAACTTGTGGTGTTCGTCCTCGACAACTACGACTCATTCACCTACAACCTCGTCCAGTACCTTGGAGAGGTGGGCGCCGAAGTCGAGGTCCGCCGCAACGACCGAGTAAGTGTCGGCGAAATCGAAGCCCTGCGTCCCGAGCGGATCGTGATTTCTCCCGGCCCCTGCACTCCGCAGGAGGCTGGCATCAGTATCGATCTGATCCGCCATTTCGCCGGCAAAATACCGTTGCTCGGAGTGTGCCTAGGACATCAGGCAATCGGCGCGGCCTTCGGCGGACAAGTCGTGCGCGCGAAGAACCTGATGCATGGCAAGACCAGCCAGGTCGAGCACGACGGCAAGACCATCTTCCGCGGATTACATTCACCGATGACCGCGACCCGCTACCACTCACTGATTGTTTCTGATGACGGACTTCCACGCGACCTTGAAGTCAGCGCGTGGACAACGGACAAGGACGGATCGCGCGTGATCATGGGGGTAAGGCATCGTCAATTTCCTGTGGAAGGAGTTCAGTTCCATCCGGAAAGCGTGCTTACCGACGAAGGCAAGCAGCTAGTAAAGAATTTTCTTTCAATCGGCAGCTAGCGTTCATTTCTTGCCGGCTGCGTACTTCTCTGCCCCCAGAAAATGCAGAGAAACATACGGCTCATTTCCCACCACCCAGCTGTCGTGTCCCGGGACAATGTAGAACACATCACCTGCCCGCATTTCGATGATCCGCCCGTCTTCCATTGCAACGGTCGCTTTGCCTGATACGACCATCCCGACATGCTCCACCGGGCACATCGTGACTCCACTTGCAGCTCCAACATCGACAGACCATTTCCATCCTGGCTGATAAGTAGCCCGGCCGATCGTCATACCACCAATCTGAATCAGCTCGAACTTTCCTTTCGGGAACGTTCGGATCTCATCGGGCTCATCAAAACGCTTCAGGATTACATCCATCATTGGGAACACCCCGTTCATTCCGCGTGACGTAACTGAGGGAGGGTCTGATCGTAGCGAGCGCAATCCGGCCCAAGCCCCTATTGAATATGCGACGCCGCTCAGCACCGGCGCTGTGACAATCAACTGTCCCAAACACTCATCTCTGCACTTGTTGGAATCTAACGTGAATAGCCAGTCCGATACGTGCCGGAAGACGCAACCGACTGAGCACCACTGACCGGTGTAGTAGGCGTGAAGAGAATCCAATACCGTCAACGTCAACCAGATCAGGGCCGCTGTTCAGACCCAACAGGCAGAACGGTCGCGGGTGCGTCGATTGGTGATCAGCCCCCAGAAAGAATCCTGTGCCCCAAAGAAATGGACTCTAGGGAATGTCAGTCAGAGGCTTCCAGATCGTTAAAGGATGCGGGTACGGATCAGACTGAACGCGGCAGACTGGACGATCGCAATTAGAGCTCCACCGACCGCAATGCTTGCAACCATCGCCAAAACAACGTGCAATGCGAAACGAAAAGTGCTTCTCATTACCTTTTTCCCCAAAGAAATGCGGTTGGCACCGCGACCTACATCCCCGAACGCGCCATCTCGACCGCCCGGAGCAGCGCTTTCGCTTTATTCTCCGTCTCTTCAAACTCGCGCTGCGGATCCGAATCCGCGACAATCCCCGCCCCAGCTTGCAAATAGGCTTTTTTGCCCTTCATGAGCAGCGTCCGGATGGTGATACACGAGTCGAGGTTCCCCGCGAAATCGGCGTACAAAACTCCCCCGCCATACACTCCGCGTCGAGTCGGCTCCAGTTCCTCGATGATCTGCATCGCTCGCACCTTGGGCGCACCACTCAAAGTTCCCGCGGGAAAGCATGCCGCGAACGCGTCCATGGCATCCAGTCCGGGACGCAGCCGTCCCTCGAGCGCCGAAACCAGATGCATGACGTGCGAATAGCGTTCGACAAACATCAGGTCGCGGACCCTGACTGACCCGTACTCGCTGACGCGCCCCAAATCATTGCGCCCCAAATCGACGAGCATCACATGCTCAGCGCGCTCTTTCTCGTCTTCGAGCATTTTCTTTTCGAGCGCCGCGTCCGCAGCCTCATCGCGTCCGCGCGGATGCGTACCCGCAATCGGACGGTACTCCAGCTTCCGTCCGCCGATCCGCACCAGCATCTCCGGCGAGGAGCCCAGCACGTGCATACCGCCGGACCCCTTTCCACGGCCGAAGCGCAGAAAATACATGTACGGCGATGGATTCACCGTGCGCAGCGCCCGATACAGATCGAACGGCGCCACTCCCGGCTCAAAGTCCCAGCGTTGCGAAAGCACGACCTGGAAGATGTCTCCGGCAGCGATATAATCCTTGGCCTGCCGCACGCTTTCCAGAAATTTCGCCCTCGGAGTGCGGGAGCGCACCGCTAGCTTGGGTCGAGCGGTCGATTTGCGCCAGTGTGCCGGCTTGTAGCCAGCGGCCAGTTTCTTCTCGATACGTGCTATCTTCGCCAGCGACCGCTTGTAGGCACTCTGCGCCGTCTCTTGCGTCACGTCGGCCGAGGCCACGATGTGAATCTGGTGTCTCAGATGATCGAAGGCCAGTACGCGATCAAAAAACATCAGCACGCAATCGGGAACGTCGAGGTCATCTTGCGCACGCGCGCCGATGTTCTCCAGCTGCCGCACAATGTCATACGCGCAATACCCGACCGCTCCCGCCGTAAATGGCGGCAGGCCTTCCATCGGCGCCGGACGGTGCCCGCGCAGAAGTTCCTTCATCACCTGGAAGATGTCCCCGGTGCGCTTCTCTACTTTGCGTCCGCGCTCGATTTTGATTTGCGAGCCTCGCGATTCCAGCCGCAGAAACGGGCGCACGCCGAGAAACGTGTAGCGCCCAATTTTTTCTCCACCTTCGACGGATTCGAGCAGAAAAGCGTCCGGCTCGTCCTCGGCAATGGCGAGGAAGGCCGACACCGGTGTCAGCAGATCGGCAGAGATCGACTTCACCACCGGAACCAGCGTAGCCTCGCGCGCCAGGCGGGAGAACTCTTTGAAGTCGGGACGGATCATGCGATTTCCAAGTCTCTCATTATAGGGAAGCGATACAATGCTCGGCGAATTCGGAAGCGCCAGCAACACTCGCCACCGAGCTCGACGGGGGATCAGGTGAGCGAAGCGATGCCATCCAGGTTGCCGGCGGCCAGTCGTCATTACGACGCCAACTACGGCAATTTTCAAACCGATCTGTATGCCGCATTGCGAGAGAAGGACGGCTCTCCCGCTTTGTCTATGTCGCGGAGAAATAAGACTGAGGGTGAGACTCGCGCGGAACAGGCTTGCGTCTCCTCCATAGGCCTCTAACCTGCGCTCTCTTGCCTACCCCTTCGGCCCTCACTATACTTTCTGAGTTTGCCTGCCGCTTGCCGAATGAGCGTACCCTGCGCCGGCAACTGGAATACCCGGTATCATTAGCTATTATTGCGGAGAATCTTATGAAGACCGTTGATCTCGAACAGGAAACTAATCCCTGGGAGGCGCAAGCTGCGCGCTTCGACTTGGCCGCCCACAAACTCAATCTGGATGAAGGCCTCTGGAAAGTTCTCCGCAGTCCCAGCCGCGAGATTATCGTTCACATTCCCGTGATGATGGATGACGGCCATCTGGAAGTCTTTACCGGCTACCGCGTACAGCACTCGATCGCGCGCGGTCCGGCGAAGGGCGGTCTGCGCTACTCCCCCGACGTGAACCTAGACGAGGTTCGCGCCCTGGCCAGTTGGATGACCTGGAAGTGTGCGGTCGTCAACATCCCCTTCGGCGGCGCCAAGGGCGGCATCATCTGCGATCCCCACAAGATGTCGATGGGCGAACTGGAACGGATGACCCGCCGCTACACCGCCGAATTGTTCGAATTCATCGGCCCCGAAAAAGACGTGCCGGCGCCCGACGTGAACACCAACGAACAGACTATGGCGTGGATCATGGACACCTACTCCATGCACATGCGCCAAACGTGCACCGCCGTTGTGACGGGCAAACCGATCAATATCGGCGGATCGCGCGGGCGCCGCGAAGCCACCGGACGCGGCGTCCTGATTGTCTGCGAGCAAGCCATCAAGAAGCTTGGACTCAACCGCGAAACCACGCGCGTCATCATTCAGGGTTTTGGCAACGTCGGATCAAATGCGGCGCGCCTGATGGCCGAGGCCGGATACAAAGTCATCGGCATTGGCGAAGTCGGCGGCAGCCTCCTCAACAAGAACGGAATTGACGCGGAAGCATTGTGGGAGTTCCGCCAGCGCAACGGCACGATTCACGGCTTCCCGGGCGCCGACAAATACGATCCCGCGGAATTGCTGCTGGTCGACTGCGACATCCTGATTCCGGCCGCCACCGAAAACCAGATCACCAGCCAGAACGCCGACCGCGTGAAGTGCAAGATCCTCGCCGAAGGCGCGAATGGTCCCACCACCGCCGCCGCCGACGATATTCTGGCCGAGAAGAAAGTCTTCGTGATTCCCGACATCCTGGCTAATGCTGGCGGCGTCACCACTTCCTACTTCGAGTGGGTGCAGGACCGGCAGGGCTACTTCTGGAAGGAGTCAGTGGTCAACGAGCATCTGGAAGACATTATGATCACGGCATTCGATGATGTCGTACGGTATGCGGAAACCCACGGCGTGAACAACCGCATCGCCGCCTATATGCTGGCTATCGATCGCGTAGCTTACACCATCCGCCAGCGCGGGATTTATGCGTGATCACAAAGGTTAGCCGCGAAGCGGCGTAACAATGTGCGGGCACGGCGGAAAGCCGTGGGCCAGTCCTCGTTCCTGTTGACCGCAATCCCCGACGATGTCATTATGCTGGGCGCCTCACCGCCGCTTTGCAAATTTGATTCATAAGCACCGTCGCAGTTATTTGGTCCATACCAGAAACGGGGCTTTGGCCTCATCCACGAGGAAATGATGAATCAACCAAGGGTCAAACTCACACTGTGGGTGCTTGCATGTGGTCTGTCGCTCACGATGGCCATTTCGCCGGCGCTGGCCAAGGCGCAGGCTGCATCAAGCGACACGAGTTCGGATACCACCAAGAAGTCGAAAAAGAAATCCAAGAAGGCCAAGGCCGCCGCCGCCGATCAGGTGGCTGCCGGTGACAAGGCCGCGACCTCGAGCGACAAACCAGGCAAGAAATCCAGGAAAACCAAGAACGCCGAGAGCGCTACGGCCTCTTCCAATGCGTCCGCCGCGGCTCCGGAATCGGCCAAGAAATCACGCAAGAGCAAAAAGAAACCCGCCACCGCCTCCGAGACCGCGCCCGCTGATACCGCCACCGCCGACTCAGGAACCAAGAAGAAAAGCCCCAAGAAGAAAAGCGCAGAGTTCGCTACAGCCGACCAGAGCGCAGGGGCCACCCCGGCTGCCGAAGCTCCTGAGAAGAGCCGGAGCAAGAAATCCAAGGCGACTGAGTCCGGCACTGAGCCTCCAGCCAGTACTCCGGCGCCGACTCCTTCTACCCCTGCATCGAGTTCGACAGCCAGCAGCACGGCTCCCGTCCCGTCCGTTAGTGCCCCCAAGCGAACCCCGGCCGCTGCGGGCCCGGCGAACTCCGACCCGGAAATCGCGGCGGCGAAAGCCAGTGGCAAAGTCTGGGTCAATCTGGATAGCGGCATCTACCACAAAGGCGGACGCTGGTACGGCAAGACCAAGAGTGGAAAATTCATGACCGAGGCTGAAGCCAAGGCCGCGGGCTACAAAGAATCCAAGAAAAATTAAGGAGAACACGACATGCGGAAGAATTTCGCTGCAAGAATCCTCGTCACCCTGTTTGCCCTCAGCCTGATGAGCGGCATGGCCCTGGCGCAGACCAAATCCGCCAAAGCAAGTACGCCCGCAGCGGCAGCCGCCAAAGCCGACCTGCTGGACATCAACTCGGCGACGAAGGACCAACTCGACGCTCTTCCCGGCATCGGCGCAGTCTACTCGCAGAAGATCATCGACGGCCGCCCCTACGCGAAAAAGACCGACCTGGTCCGGAAGAACATCATCCCCCAGGCCACCTACAACAAGATCAAAGACCAAATCATCGCCAAGCAGAAGTAGACACTTTCGACCCACAGTTCGCGAGAGGGCGCAGAGAAAACATCTCTGCGTTCTGGGTGGTTGGACGCTCTCTATCGACTACCTCAATATTTGATGGATGCAGCGGATCCTGCGGCAACAGCGGGATTGATGTCCAATTCGAGCGCCCTGCCCCTTCCTTGAGCCTCCCAATCCCCGTGTGCTAGCATCGGAAGTTTCGCAGGCGGTGTTGGGCTGGCCTGTACCTGTCCTGATCCTCATTCCGGGCCCCTCGCAAATCTGCTGCCAGCCTGCCGAAGGAGACAACTCGTGAAAGTTTACGATGCAGCCAATCTCCGCAACCTTGCCTTGATCGGGCATGGGCATGCCGGCAAGACTTCGCTGGTGTCCGCCATGCTCTATACGGCCGGCGCCACGCCGCGCTTCGGCCACGTGGACGACGGCACTGCCGCTACCGATTACGACGAGGAAGAAATTGCCCGCAAGATGTCGGTTTCGACCGGCCTGGCCGCGGTCGAGTGGGGCAAGACCAAGCTCAATCTGCTCGATACGCCCGGTTTCAACATGTTCGTCCACGAGGCCAAGATGGTGCTGCCGGTCGTGGATGCGGCGCTGGTCGTCGTCGACGGCGTGGCGGGGGTGGAAGTGGTCACGCAGCGGGTGTGGGGATACTGCGACGAAATCAATCTGCCGCGCATGATCGTGGTCAGCCGCATGGACCGCGATCGGGCGGACGCCAACCGCGTGCTGGAATCGCTGACGAATGCCTTCGGACGCGCGGTCACGCCGCTGCAACTCCCGATCGGGAACGAGAAAAATCTTTCCGGCATCGTGGATCTGGTCCGCATGAAGGCTTACACCTACGAAATGGGCGGCAACGGCAAAGGGAAAGAAGGGCCGATCCCGGCGAACATGGCAGATGTAGCCAAGGAAGCGCACGAGAAGCTGGTGGAGCTGATAGCTGAAGGCAAAGACGAATTGATGGAAGAGTATTTCGAAAAGGGCACGATCCCGGAAGAAAATCTGGTGCCGGCTTTGCATGAGGCAATTCGCGAGGACAAACTTTTTCCGGTGCTATTCACGTCCGGGCTGGGCAATATCGGCGTGGATGAATTGATGGACTTCATTGTGGATTACACGCCGGCCGCCAGTGAACACCACGTCGTTACCGGGCAGCCGGCCGGAGGGAATGGCGAGCCCACTATCCGAAAGATGACCGACATCGAACCGGCGTCGGTGTATGTGTTCAAGACTATTTCGGACGCGTTCGCCGGACGCATTTCGTACTTCAAGGTTTTCTCGGGCGTATTGAAGAATGACGCGACGCTGCAGAACTTCAGCCGCAACACATCGGAAAAGTTTGCCCACATCTCGGTAATGCAAGGCAAGCAGGCAATCCCGATCCCGGAGCTGCACGCCGGCGACATCGGCGCGGTGGCGAAGTTGCGGGAGACGCTGACCGGCGACACTCTGGGCGATAAGGCAGCTCCGATCCAGTATCCGCACGTGCAGCTGCCTGAGCCGGCTATCACCTTCGCCATCGAGCCCAAGAGCCGCGCCGATGAAGACAAGCTGGGCGCTGGACTTCACAAGCTGATGGAAGAAGATGCGATGCTGCGCTTCTTTCGCGATCCGCAGACGAAGGAATTTCTGATCGCGGGCACAGGCCAGCAGCACATCGAGGTCGTCGTCTCAAAAATGAAGAGGCGTTACCACGCGGAAGTTGTTCTGAAGGCTCCCAAGGTGCCGTATCGCGAAACCATCCGGGGCAAGGCCGACGTACAGGGACGCCACAAGAAACAGACCGGCGGCCACGGCCAGTACGGCGACTGCAAAATCAAGATGGAGCCGCTGCCGCGTGGAGCCGAGTTCGAGTTCGTCAACGATATTTTTGGCGGCGCGATCCCGAAGAATTTCATACCGGCAGTCGAAAAAGGAATCAAAGACGCCGCGTCGCGCGGCTACCTGGCGGGCTATCCGGTAGTGAATTTCCGCGTGATTCTTTACGACGGTTCTTATCACGACGTGGATTCGAACGATCTCTCTTTCCAGATGGCGGGCCGCATTGCTTTCAAGAAAGCCATGGAAGTCGCCAAGCCGACGCTGCTGGAGCCGATTATGTCGGTCGAAATCACTATCCCCGACGAATTTGCGGGCACGATCATGGGCGATTTGAACAGCCGGCGCGGGCGCATCCAGGGGATGGACAACAAGGCGGGCAACACGATCGTGAAAGCGGAAGTGCCCATGGCCGAAATGCTAACCTACGGCGCGGATCTGACTTCGATGACGCAGGGACGGGGCAGCTTTTCGATGGAGATGCGCCACTACGACGTCGTCCCGCAGCAGTTGCAGGAGAAGATCATCGAGAAGGCCAAGGCGGAACGTGGCGAGGTCAAGGAAGAGGAAGAATAGCGCTCGCAAGGAGGGTGGGGGGACGGCGGCGCTACGATACTCCAGCCCAGACGCGGGAAAAAACTCGTCAGCAGCCGCATTCTGTCGTACCATTCACCTTTCTCAGGGAGGCACGCATGCCGAGGCGGGATTCCGTTCCCCACCGCTTGTCCGTCGCGGCGCTGGTTGTGATTCTTTGTTTCCCGTTTTCATCGTCGGTCATGGCAGATGAAAAGCAAGCGCCGCTGGTCCTTGAGCTCGATCACGTCTCGATTTGCGGGCCAGATCTCGACGCGCTGCGGCAGGCATTTACTGATGCGGGCATGACTCCGGAGTTCGGCGGTCCGCACGGCAACGGCGTTACGCAAATGGCGCTCATTGGGTTCGACGACCAGACCTACATCGAACTGATCGCTCCGGTGAAGCCAGGTGTGACCGCGGGGTCCGATTGGGCCAAGTTCATGAGCGGAGACGCGGGCACATGTGCCTGGGCGGTCGGGACCAACGTGCTGTTGCAGGATGTGGACCGTCTGAAAAAAGCAGGCATCGCTGTGAACGAGCCGAAGCGCGGCAGCCGCAAGCGGCCCGATGGCATGTCGCTGGAATGGATGACGGCGCAAATCGGTCCGGGCACGCCCGGTTCCACGCTGCCATTCATCATCGAAGACCAGACCCCGCGGGCCTGGCGGGTGCAGACTTCCGAGAGCGTGAAAGGCGCGCCCGCCATTGGCGTGGAGAGCGTCATCGTGGGTGTCAATAACCTGGACTCGGCGATTGCGCTCTTCCGCAAGGCTTATGGCTGGGCCGAGCCGCTGACGGAAAATCAGAAAGACTTTGGCAAGCTCGCCTATTTTCCCGGAGAGCCGGTGATTCTCGCAGCGCCCTCAAGCGGAGGGTGGCTCGCTGATCGGCTGGGGCGATTCGGAGAGAGCCCGGTTGCCTATTTGCTGGGCACGCGCGACTTCGCTGCCGCTACGAAGAAATACAAGCTCAACAACACCAAAGTCTGGTTCGGACAGAAGGTCGCCTGGTTCGATTCCGCCAAGCTGAAGGGCACGCGGGTCGGAGTGATTGGGCCGTAGTTTAGTGTGGGGCGGACACTCCTGTCCGCCGCCGTTGCTATTGACTTTACTCGTCGACGGACTATCCTTCTGCAAGTCAAGAGCACACCAACGCCAAAGGCAACAGCAACTGCGACGGACAAGAGTGTCCGTCCCACACTTCTCCGTGCTACCATCGGCCTCAGTGGCTCTCGCAAAGAGCAATCCTAACCTGAAGGACCGCATCGTCTCGGCCGCGCCGGTCGAGGACGATTCTTCGTTTGAGCTGAAGCTACGGCCGCGGCGGCTGAATGAGTTCATTGGGCAGGATAAGGTCAAAGAGAATCTAGCCGTAGCCATCGAGGCTGCCCGCTCGCGGGGTGAGGCACTCGATCACGTTCTGCTGTACGGGCCTCCGGGGCTAGGCAAAACAACGTTGGCGACGATCGTCGCCAACGAACTGGCCGTGGCGTTTCAGCAGACTTCCGGTCCGACTCTCCAGATCAAAGGGGACTTGACGGCGATCCTCACTAACCTTCGCGATCGGCAGGTGTTGTTCATCGACGAAGTCCACCGGCTGCAGCCGGCGCTGGAGGAAATTCTCTATTCGGCGTTGGAGGACTACAAGCTTGACATCATGATCGGACACGGGCCTTCGGCACGCACGCACACCATGGACGTGAAGCCGTTTACGTTTATCGGGGCGACCACACGCGCTGGGCTGCTGTCGGCGCCGCTGCGTTCACGTTTTGGCCTGCTGCTGCGGTTGGAGTTTTACTCGAACGAAGACTTGCGCGTGATCGTAGAGCGCTCGGCGGATATCATGGGCGTGAGCATTGACCGTCTCGGTGCTCTAGAAATCGCGAGCCGCTCTCGCGGGACACCCCGAATCGCCAACCGTCTGCTGCGGCGGGTACGCGACTATGCGCAGGTGCGTGCCGGAGGCAACATCGATCAGCCCACCGCACAGGCTGCTCTTTCCATGCTTGAAGTGGACCGGCATGGCTTTGACGAGATTGATCGCAAACTGTTGCTGACCATCATTGAGAAATATCAAGGCGGCCCCGTGGGAGTGGGGACGCTGGCAGCCGTGCTCGCCGAAGAGGCAGATGCGATTGAGGAGATTTACGAGCCCTTTTTGATCCAGATTGGGTTTCTAAACCGGACGCCGCGAGGGCGAATCGCGACGCAGTTGGCTTATGAGCACTTCGGGATTACGCCGAATCGGCGGCAGAGCTCGCTGTTCTGATCGCGAAACGCTCGCCCCTGACGAGTTTCACGTAGGCCGTCCCTCTGGGACTTGATCTCTATTATCGGCGGACCCCGCGCTGAAGCGCGGGGCTAAGTTAGGCCG
>JBKPCG010000066.1:0-8572 GCA_046727255.1 Acidobacteriota bacterium
TGCCTCGGTCGCCCGCAGCATCGCTTCGCCCGGTTGCGGGAAACGGCCTTGAAGAATATCCATGTAGACGGTTGTGTCGTACAGGAGTTTGGGGGGGCGATGGCTGGTCGTTCCAATGAACTCAAGCTCCGATTCGGCCCGCGGGATAAGCTGCGCTCGATGTTTATCGGGCTTGAGCCGCCTGAGAGTGCCTTGAAATTCAGAACTCAAGCTCTGCCTCAGGACTGACCGCACCTCTCCGGGTAAGCAGCCAGTCCGCGTAGTCGTCAGCAACCGCAATGTTGGCCAGGGGAACATTTCGCAGCGGTATCGCGCGAGCCGTGAGTCCGTGTTTGAGCGAATTCAGCCTAGACGTGTTCTTTCCTCGCTGCATTTTTGGTCCGGTAGAGCGGTTGGCATTCCTGCGATTGGCTTCGCGTTTGCGCTCGGAAGTCTGAGTAGCTTTCTTTTCGAACAATGTTGCGGGTTCGCCGGCAGTGTACTTTTTCACCTCGCCGTCTTCTTCTATTGCTTGGCCGTTCTTCACCTCCTCGCTCTTTTTGATGTATAACATTTTTACTCCCGGGATCCTCGACACCTTCCGTAAGCAGCATCTCGCAGACTTGTGTGAGGGTCCTCTATTCCATACCAGCGGTTCGCCGGGTCTCGCCTCAACGACGAACCTCGAAAGTTTTGCCCTCACAATCACATCGCAGGCGATTAGCGTCTGCGCCGCAGGAAATAGATTCTGTTAGCCCAGTCCCAATTCGCACTTCTCTTGCCAGTCTCGTTAAGGCCCGAACCAAACCGCCGATATCAGCGGGCGAAATTGTTTTCTCGTCCACAAAAACGACGCCGCCGTGCGTTCGAAAAGACCCGTACTTTTTCCATTTACGCCGAGATCGCCTTGGAACAATCAGGACAGATCTTGTGGGTGACTTTCGCTTCAGAGTGCGCTCTCACGTAATACTCAAAGGGCTGCCACGTGCCCCGCTGATCCTGTATCTTTTTGCAAGACAAACAGATTGGCAGCAGTCCCTCCAAGGTGTGAATGTTCGCCAGAGCTGCCTTGAGTGCCTGAAGCGCACGCTCTTTTTCGCTCTCTGCTCGATCACGTGCTGCTAGAGATATCTCCAACCTCTTGAGGTTCCGCCGAAGCTCAAGTTGCGATTGCACTTGGCGGCTCAGAGCTCTAAGTGCCTCCAACTGCTCCGGGCTCAGTTCCCGAGGCACGCGGTCAACTACGCACAAGGTTCCAAGCGCTTGACCATCCGCCATCAAAGCTGCACCAGCGTAGAAACGGATTTTAGGTTCAGAGAGCACTAAAGGATTCCCCGAAAACCTCTCATCTTGACTGGCATCCGGCACGATGAAGACATCGGACTGGAGAATTGCCGTGGCGCAAAAGGCAATGTCGCGTGAAGTTTCGGTGACTGAAACACCGACCCTCGATTTGAACCATTGCCTGTCAGCATCAATGAGGCTAATCAATGCGATGGGAGTTTGGCATATGTAGGAAGCTAGTGCTGTCAGGTCGTCGAAACCTGCTTCCGGTTCCGTGTCGAGAATCTCATAGCCGCGTAATGTGGCAAGTCTTTGTTTCTCATTTGCTGGTTTGGGGGCAATCATCGCTGGCCTCCGCGGGCCGCGTGCCAAGATACGAGCGACTCTACCGCCATTTCCATCGGAATTCAACCCGGTTCGGGATCAAATCAGCGCCTGTGAAAATCTCTGCTTTTCCAAAGAGGTACGACCGAATAAACTGGCGGGCGTCTTTTGTCAGTTCCGCTCGGGTGCAGGCAAAAGCGTTCGCTTCAACGATTGTTTCTTAAGAGGAGGCCAACTGTGCGCTCTCGATTGCTCCCGCTTCTCGTACTCTTTTTGGCAAGTACCGTATTGGTAGCGCAGTCCGCGCCCCAATCACCGGGACCTGAACCATCGACCCAAAGCTTGCTCGACCGTATCCAACAATTGGAGAAACGGATCAGCGAACTCGAGGACCACGAACGCAAAGAAGCAGCAGCCCAAACCGGCATTTCAAATTCGCAGGCGGTGACTGAAACAAAACCGGCGCAGGTTAGCACCATGCCCACGCAGGCGCTGCACTCCGAGCATGCGGCCAGCACCGCGGGGGTTCGGGAGGCAGAAATCCATTACCCTTCCTTGCAAATCAGGGGTTTCGGGAACGTGGACTTTTCGGCGACGGACCAGAAGGGTTCGGTGAGCGGCTTCAATCTGGGGCAATTCGTGCTGCACTTTGCTTCGCCGTTGTCCGAGAAAGTGAGCTTTTTCGGCGAACTCAGCTTCACAGCGCAGCCGAACACGTACGACCTGAATGTAGAACGCACCATCATTCGCTACGACTACAACGACTACTTCAAGCTGTCGTTTGGCAAGTATCACACACCGATCAGTTACTGGAACACGGCTTTCCATCATGGGGCCTGGTTGCAGACGACGATCAGCCGACCGCAGATGGTCAAGTTTGGGGGGACAGACATTCCCATCCATTTCGTAGGCTTACAAGCGGAAGGGAACGTCCCCTCCGGTGGATTAGGCCTCGGCTACAACGTGGGGATGGGCAACGGCCGGTCGTCCAACTTCGCCAAAGCCGGAGACAGTGGGGACGTCAATGACAATCGCGCCTGGTTCGCCAATTTATATGCCCGCCCGGCCCGGCTCTATGGCTTGCAGGTTGGGGGATCGTTTTATCGCGACAAACTCACTCCAAAAACTGGAATAAACTTTGACGAATGGATTGCTTCCGCCAATCTGGTCTGGGACAAGCAACGCCCAGAATTTCTGGCCGAGTACGCAAATGTTCATCACCGGGATTTGCAAACCTCGCAGACATTCAATACCACGAATTACTATGTGCAACTGGCGTACCGGCTTCCCTGGCAGGAAAACAAGTGGAAGCCCTATTATCGGTTCGAGTATATTCATAGGCCGAACATCGAACCGGTTTGGGATTACACGGGGACAGTAACCGTGGCAGACCTGGTCGGTTCGCTCGTTGGAGTGAGATACGACATTACGAACTACGCCGCATTCAAGGGCGAGTATCGAAACTTTCGCCAGGGGGCAGGCGAACCTCGCGTCAACGGGGCGTTCTTCCAGACCGCGTTCACCTTCTAAGGGCGCCATGAAGGCTCATTGGAAACCCGCGTGCAGAGTTCTGCTTCTGAGCTGGATGTGCCTGTGCTGCCTGGAAACTGCGGCACCGCAGAGCCATGACGTTGACGTAGCGGTGGTGGTGCACCCCGATACGCCGGTAAGCAATCTGACACTGGCCGAGGTCCGCAAAGTATTTCTTGGTGAACGGCAATACTGGAGTGCAAATGTCCCGGTGGTCTTGCTAATCCGTGCGCCAGTGGCGCGAGAGCGGAGTGTGGTGCTGAAGACCATCTATCAGATGTCGGACTCGCAGTTCAAACAGTATTGGATCGCCAAAATCTTTCGTGCGGAATCGGCTTCAGCTCCCAAGGTGGTCTACTCCAATGACATGGCCAATGAGTTGGTGACCGCCATTCCGGGGGCGATCGCCTTCATCGATACGCGAGAGGTACGGCCAGGCGCCAAGGTGATTCGAGTGGATGGTCGGCTACCCGGGGAAACGGGCTATCCACTGCGATGATGGCGGCGGTCCGGGCAGCTCACTCGGGCATGCCTAGGCGTTGCAGCAACTGGTGGAACCGTGGATCGGAGCGGACCTCGTCGAAAGCAGGCTCGACCTTCAAGTAAGTCAGTTGGCTATCGCGTTCGTTAAAGGCTTGCTCTAGCCAAACCACTGTTTGATCTCTCTCCTGGAGCCGGGCATGGATTTGCGCAATGTTGTACGGGGAAACGTAGCGTTGCTTGGAAACTTCTTTTAACCCTTCCAGTGAGCTTTGCAACACTCCCGTGTACCCGGACTTGCGATAGTCCTCGCCGATGGCCGCGGCAAGGTCGGGATTGCCTGAAAGGGTCAAAACCTTTTGGCGCTCGCCAATGGCCTCCCTGTACATGCCGCTTTGGGCATAAGCCGCCTCAAGAGCACGCTGTGCGGGTACGAAGGTTGGATCCAAATCGAGCGTCTTTTTGAGTTGTTGAATGGCGGGCTCGTATTGCCGCGCAAAATAGAGATGCAGTCCCACGCTGGTATTGATGGGCAGTGAAAGGGGATCGAGGTCTTGTGCCTTCTTCAATTCGGCTCTGGCTTCTTCAAGGCGACCCAACCGTATCAGAAAATCGCCGTACCACTGGTGAGCGGTGGAGGAATTGGGGTCTAGCTGAAGGGCGCGCTTGAATTCAGTCTCCGCGCTCGGCCAATCCCAGTCATATGCTTCCCGAACCAGCGCCAGAGAAATGTGCGCCTCAGGCAGCATGTCGTCGATCTTGAGCGCCTGCATGGCTGCCGACTTAGCATTTTGCCGCACTTGCTTAGGGGCAACGTAGCCGGAATCACCCAAGAAATTGTAGGCATCGGCAAGACCAGCGTAGGCAAGCGCGTAGTTCGGATCTCTTTCAACCGCCTGATTGAAAAAATCAATGGCCCTGGTGAAGCCGCCTTCGGTCCGCTTGTTCCAATAATAAAGACCTTGAAGGTAAAGTTGATAAGCCTCGGGATTCTCGGTGTAGTGCTTAGTCAATCGATGGGCTTCCTGGCCGGTTAGCTTGGGACGCAGGTTGTTGTAGATCTCATTGGAAATGTCTTCCTGAACGCTGAGAAGATCAGCAACTTTGCGATTGTATTGTTCGCCCCACAATTCCGATCCGTCGGCAACGCTCACCAAATCAGTTTGAATCGTCAAAGTATCCCCGCGCTGCATAACGCGCCCCAAAAGCACGGCATCGACATTAAGGTCCCGTCCCACCTTCTGAGCATTGATTTCGTGGCCTTTGTAGCTGAATACTGTGCTTCGCGCCATGACACGTAGATCCGGGATCCGCGAAAGGCTGCTGATGATCCCGTCGGTCACACCGTCGGACAGATACTCAATGTTGGGGTTTGCACCTACGTTCATGAACGGCAACACCGCAACGGAGTGGATCCGCTGGGATGCGAACCCATTCCACAGTCGCTCACGCCAGCTACGCGGATCCAGGGCTACAAGCAGCACCAGTAAGGCGCAAGTCACCGCTGCAATAAGCGTGGGTGAGCGCCAGCGAATCTTGGAGCGTTCCGGCATTGCCAATGTGGGAACACCCGATGATTCGCTATCCCGCTTGGCGCGTTTCAGATCGGCACGCAGTTCAGCCGCGGACTGGTAGCGCAAGCGGCGGTCTTTTTCCAGTAACTTGGCAATAATCCAGCCGAGGTCCGGGAGGAGGTCAGGATTGACCCGGGTAGCTGGTGCCGGTGTGCGATTGAGGATGGCCTCAAAAACGACCGCAGTGGTTCCGAGCCCGAAGGCTAATCGGCCGGTCGCCATTTCATACAACACAGCCCCGAGGGAGAAAAGATCGCTGCGCATGTCCAGTTCCGCACCCCGAGCTTGCTCGGGTGACATGTAGGCCACCGTGCCGAGTGCGGTCCCTGTGCTGGTTAGATGCTCCCCCGCGCTCAGGGTAGGGAGAGAGGAAACTCCCACCTCTTCCGCAATCCGGCGGGGACTAGGAACCAGTTTGGCCAAGCCGAAATCCAGAACTTTGGCCTGTCCACGCCGGGTGAGGAAAATATTGGCCGGCTTGAGATCGCGATGGATGATTCCACACTCATGGGCAGCGTCGAGGGCGTCGGCAATCTGGATGGTGATGTCAAGGATCTGAGTGCTCGTCAGAGGCTTGCCCGTGACGACGTGTTTGAGAGTCTGGCCTTCCAGGAATTCCATCGCAATGAAGGGATGCCCTTCGGATTCGTCAACTTCATAAATGGTGCAGATGTTGGGATGGTTGAGGGCCGAGGCGGCCCGTGCCTCGCGCTGAAATCGCTCCAAGACCTGATGGTCGCGGACAAGGTCGGGTGGGAGGAACTTCAGTGCTACATTCCGACCCAGCCTGAGATCCTGGGCGCGATATACCACTCCCATGCCCCCGCCGCCCAGATGTTCCTCGACGCGGTAGTGGGAGATGACTTTGCCAACCATACGCGACCCGCGACAGGTCCCCCATGTTAGGATGCTGATCCTAGCAAGTCAACGCGGCAAGCCCGTTGCTGCTTTCGCGAAGCTCCCCATCTGATGCGCAATGTATGATGCCAGCCTTTTGGGCCGGAGCTAGCCCATACGTCGGGTGATGGTGGCGTCGGACTGCGCGAATGCGAGCGACGAACGGACGCAACCTCCCGCGCCAAGTCTTGCGCCTTATGCTTCGGGTTTTGCGGAGATCGAGAGCTCTACAAGAACCCGCTTCACCCAGACCGCCAATGAGCAGTCTTTTTGTTTTTGGGTGCCTGACAATTCTTTTGGTGATCACAATAAAGCGACGGCAGCCTCAGACAAATCCGCATCTCTCCGGTCCAGCGCATAAGCTCCACAACATTCGTTAAATTGCAGTTCGATTTCCGCTACGGAATCAAATCGATCAGCAGGATTCTTTTGGAGACATCTGAGAATCACACGTTCTAGTAGCTGCGGAATCGAGGGGTTGACCGTTCGGGGCAGCGTCGGAAACGCATGCACATGTTTCAGGGCGAGCGCAATCGCGTTCTCTCCGACAAAGGGTGCTGTTCCCGTGAACATCTCATACAGCCCTAAACCTAGGGCATAAATGTCGGCGTGGTGATCCACCATCTTCCCCTCGATCTGTTCAGGTGCCATGTATGCCGGCGTTCCGACGGGGGCGGCACTGATCGTCGACTCGGTTCCAACAAGCCGGGCAAGCCCGAAGTCCACCAGGACGACTTTCCCACGGTCAGTGACGATTACGTTTTCCGGTTTCAGATCACGATGAACGATGCCATGCCTATGAAGTTCGAAAAGACCAGCACAAATTTGCCGTGCTATTTCAAGTCCGCAGGGCACGCTCAATGCGAAACCGGGGCGGAGCAGTCGGCGGAGTGTTTTGCCCTCGATGAATTCCATGGTGATATATGCCGACTCCGGTGTCCAACCAAAGCTATGACTCCGGCAGACGTTTGGATGGGCGATTGTGCGGGCTAGTCGAAGCTCCTGCTCGAAACGCTTGAGCGAATGCCCGTCGCATGCGAGTTCCGGCCGGAGCAGTTTCAGCGCCATGATTTCCTGCGTTTGAGCGTCCAGCACTTGGAAAACGGTACCCATGCCGCCGTGACCCAGCTCTTTCAAGATGGAGTAGCGACCTCCCAGCATGCGAATGTTCTGAGCCCGTTCGAACTCCAGCAACCGGCCACGTATTTCTGTGCACTGCATACAGTCAGCCATATGATGCTCAATAGCCTGGATGGTGTGCGTCTGGACCGTGCCCTCTGCGTACGCGATCAGCAGTTGCGCATCGGGGCACGAGATCGTTTGCCTCCAGGTCATCAAGTGAGGAGGGCCGACTTGCCAGTCATTGCAAATCACGATAGCTGCCTCCTTGCTACTGACAGAACGTTTACGCCAAGGGAATTGCACACGGTGCGCCTATTTCTGCTTTGGGCAATTTCCGGACAACGTATTCATCGTAGGCTTGCATCAACTCTTGCACTGCAGGCGTAAAATAACCTGCATCAGCGGTAGGCCTCTGGGTCCCTGTCCCGTAGCTAAGCTCTCTCTGTGTCGCGGATTGGCTTGGCCTCTAACTCAGGGCCCGATGTAGTAATCGGACCACACCCCGATAAAGTTTGTGGAATTTCGTCCGGCGGCGCGTTCATGTCAACAGGAGCACCAATGCAACGGGAGCTCTCGGATGAAGAGCTTATCCGTGAGTTTCTGCGGGAAGGCCAGCAGGGCGCTTTTCGTAGACTCTTTGAGCGGCATCGACTACGCGTGTACGCAGGATGCCGGGTTTTTCTTCAGGACGCGACTGCTGCCGAAGACGCGACACAGGAGACCTTTTTGCGGGCATTTCAGAATTTGGGGCGCTTCGTCGCCGGCAATTTCCCTGCTTGGCTGATGCGAATTGCCAAGAATGTTTGCATCGACCAGTGGCGTCGCCAAAAGCACGACGTCGATGTCGGAGAAGAAGAATTTGCAAAGGTTCCCGAGGGCGAATCCCTTGAAGATGCGATGGCGTTTCGCCTGGTGACGCGAAAAATAGAGCAAGAAATGACCCAATTGCCCGACGAGCAGAGGCGTTGTCTCGAGTTGAAGATCGCCGGCTACTCATATGAGGAGACTGCAGCCGCCACTGGGTTCAGCGTGCAGGCTGTGAAATCGCATCTCCAAAACGGCCGTCGCATGTTGTGGCTGCGATTAAGCAAAGTTTTGGACCTTGAGGGATGACCAAACTTAACGAAGACGACTTCATGGAGAAGTTGATGCCTTATTTGCATCGAGGTTCCGAGGGGGACGAAGACCGTTGTCCCGACTCGGAATCGCTGGTTGCATTCTGCGAAGGTACCTTGCATGCCAGCAGAAGTGAGCAGATACGGGATCATTTTGCACGCTGTGCGGCGTGCGCCGAGATCAATGAGCGATTATTGCGTTTTGAGTCGAATCTTCAGCCTTCGCAATCGCAATGGCTAAATGCCGAGAAACGTCTGGACAATTGG
>JBKPCG010000067.1:0-17104 GCA_046727255.1 Acidobacteriota bacterium
AACCTCCCACTGAGCACCTCAGCCTTCTTCTGGACATACGATTGGGCATTCCCGTTCCCCTTTACGGGGAGTTCGAAGTAGTAATCATGATCGCGGTTCAGATCGAAGAGATGCATGGGTCGGATCGAGTTCCTGACCTGAAACGATTACGAGCGAGCCTTGGTTTGGTACGGCAAAAGCTTCCACGAGAGCGAAGTGGCGCACTCTTCGGAGTGCACGGACCAGTACGCTCAAAAAGCCGCTTGACGACGCCGACATTGTTAGAGAGGCGATTTTGCAACAGTTACCAGTTCCTTCAATTAAAAAATCCCCGACCAAGCAGAGCTTGAGCGGGGCACCCCGGGACCTGTGGGGCATCCCTCGGGATGAAGTCAAATCAGGTCGGCCTTACGACGAGAACATCTGCGTCAGATGAGTGATGCGCAGCAATTCCACCACACCAGCTGTCATGTTGGCGAGTTCAAGGATGCATGGCCCTTGCTTGATTGCGGACGCCTTGAGGCCAACCAGCGCTCCGAGGCCCGCGCTATCCAGATGTTTTACATCACCAAGGTCGATAATGATGCGACCGCCAAGAGGAAGGAGGGGCCTCACCAGTTCTTTTATCTCACCCGCGGTGTCACTGACCAGCTCGCCATGACACTTGATTGTCGTCACTTGATTCCCGTTTTTATCTTTCGACTTCTCAAGTTCACAGTGGAACGAACCATCTCGTGCCATAGCTCCGCCGTCTCCTTAAGCCGGCGCCAAAGCTCCGTGTGAACCAGTTCCCCCCCGCGCTCGGAAGTCCTCTCGCCGTCAGCGATTTTATACGATGGTTGATGAAAACAGCGTTTACACCAACTACGTGTCGGACGCCGATTCGTGATTGTTGCGGCTGATGCCCCGTCCAGTATGCGTTCACGGGGTGAGAATCCGGGGAGGCATGAAAGACAGTGTCCCACACTTCGACCGATGCTAGGAAGAACCCAGAGTCGTCAAATGGCTGAGTACCACTCCAGCGGTCGGGGTCTGCCGAGTAAGGTTCCTCGGAACGCCTTAGCCAAGGCCACGGCGTCTGTCCTGGTCCTGTTTATGTGGCTCGCGGCGGTTCCCAGCATTTTGAGTATTTGACGCGGCTAGGTGTACACTCCACCCCGCGAACGCGGACTCCAGGAGGGTCACTATGGGATTTCTCGTATGGATCGTGGTTGGACTGATTGCAGGTTGGCTGGCTGGCCAGGTGATGAAGGGTGGTGGCTACGGCACACTCGTCGACATCATTCTCGGCATTCTCGGCGGTATCGTGGGCGGGTGGGTCTTCGGGCTGCTAGGAATCTGGCCGGGCGGCGGCATGATCGGCGCAATTATCGTGGCCTTCGTCGGCGCGGTGATCTTGGTCTGGATTTCGAGGTTGCTAAAGAAGGCCTGATTGTCGTCGCAAATCGGTGAGCAATCGGGCTCAGACTTCCTCTTCCGCCAGGGTCATGCTGAAATCTTCCGTTGAGGTTGCGATATTTGAAGGCCAAACCAAAGAACGCCCTCAAACAGGAGGTACCGTCCGATGCTACGCATCACATTGCTTAACACCTTTGAGTCCATTGGCAAGAAAGTGTTGCCTTGCGTCCTCATCTCCACACTCACGATCATGTTGCCCCTCTCAGCCTGGGCAGCTGACAAGGAGAAAGACGAAGAGACCCTCAAGAACGCTGCTACCGTCTTCCAGGAGATCGTCAGCGGCTCCGAAGTCCCCGCCAGCGTGCTGGCCCAGGCCGACTGCGTCATCATTCTGCCCGGAGTGAAAAAAGTCGGCTTCGGCGTGGGCGGAAGCGGCGGCCGGGGCGCGATGAGCTGTCGTGAAGGCGAGAAGTTCAATGGCAAGTGGTCGACGCCCGCCGTGTACAGCATCGGCGGCGCCAGCATCGGATTACAGGTCGGTGGCTCCTCCACCGATTTCCTGCTGCTGGTGATGAACCCGAAGGGAGTGGACGCGATCCTGGCCGACAAGACCAAGCTGGGCAGCGACGCAACCGCGGTCGCAGGCCCCAGTGGCGCCACCGCCGCCTCCAGTTCGGTGGGCGGGTCCGACGTGCTCACCTATGGACGCTCCAAAGGGCTATTCGCAGGCGTGTCGCTGGAAGGTGCCACCCTGCATCAGGACAACGACGCTAACAAGCGCCTATACGGCAAAGACCTCAGCGCGCGAGACATCGTCCGTGGCCACGCCATCAAGACCACAGCTGCTGGCCAGCCCTTGGTCTCATTGCTCGACAGCAAAGTTCCAAAACACAACGACTGAGAAGTCCAACCAGCACGGGGAAGAAGGGGAATCATCATGCGGAATAAGGGATCAGGGCATAATGCAAAGGATTGGGCCAGGCTGGCTCTGAAATTGGGGCTTCTGCTTACCGAGCCAAAGGTACGCGCTGCCGTCGGTGAACAATTGAAAAATCGGGTAGACCAGGTCACCGAAACGGTTGCCAGCAAGTATGAAGACGCTATGGATCGCTTGGGGGCAGCTGGCGCAGCATTGCAGGGCAGAAGCTACCGGCCGTCGCGAATTGTGGGCTTTCTGCTCGGCGTCGGAGTCGGAGCGGGATTAGGAATTTTGTTCGCCCCGGCGTCGGGCAGCGAAACTCGCGAAGCTATTCGCGGCCGGGCGGTTGATATGAAGAACAAAGTGGTCGAATCCGCCTCAACGGCCACCGGCAAGATGCGTCACTCAGTCACCAGCATGCCACCGACTGGCACGGAGGGATGATTCGTCGGTCGCACCAATTCCGCAAGCGAGAGAACCACGGTGTGAAGTGAAGCACCCAATAAGGTCGCCGGGGCTGCTTGCTCTTCCATGGCGCAGCAACCGCAAAGTTGCAATCGCACTAGAACCTATCTCATAAATGCTTCGGCGGCGGTTGGCTCCCGTGAGCATTACTTCCGGATTGCCCGTGATCGTGCGCCATGAGCGCGAAAGGCTGTAAGGCCGAGTAGTGCGTAACTGCTTAACTGATGAGGGCAGGCCCCTCGGAACCGGCTTGCAGGAGCGGGTTCCAAACCACCTCCGGCGGCTGTGGCCAAAAGCCATGGTCGTGAGCGCGTGAGGAAAAGGCCTGGCAACGACCAGGTCAGGTATCAGGCAAGAAGAGGACTGCAAAGGAACCACTGTTGAAGTGTCGAAAGCAATTAGACGATGTCAAAACCGCGGTTGGATCACGGCTGCGGGACAAAGCTCCGACGAAACCTGATTACGGGCGGGGCGGCATCCGGCATGAGAGGTGGCCTGAGCTTGCCAACGAGGCGGTTAAGCGGAACATGGGAACCTGAGTCTTCGATGCTAACGGAGAAGCCACAAGTGCTGATACCACGAGGGCGAGAATACGGATGCGGAGATTCAGGGACGGAACAGCGCGTAGTAGCTATGAAGTCCCCGATAAAAGGATAGAGCAAAGGCGCTGTGTCAAGGAGCCTGATTCAATGAGCCAACCAGTTGATGGGAGGAGCCCGATGAAGAAGGCAAAGCCGTTTTGTATTTCGAAGAAGGAGGTCTGGGAAGCGTATCAGCGGGTGAAAGCGAATAAAGGGGCAGCAGGGACCGATGGACAGTCGATCGAGGATTTTGAAAGGAAGCTGAAGAAGAATCTTTACAAGGTCTGGAATCGAATGGCATCGGGCAGCTACTTTCCACCACCAGTCAGGACAGTGAAGATAACGAAGAAGAGTGGTGGAGAAAGAAGACTGGGAGTTCCCACTGTAGCGGATCGAATCGCACAACAGGTTGCGAAAGCAAGACTGGAGCCGGAAGTGGACTCAAGGTTCCATGCAGACTCCTACGGCTATCGGCCGGGGAAGTCGGCGTTGGATGCCGTGGGTCAGGCGCGACAGCGATGCTGGCGTTATGACTGGGTCATAGACCTCGACATCAAGGCCTTTTTCGGCCACGACGCCCTTGAAAGCGCGTGCCGCGTAAGGAGCCGCGAGAGAGCCATCTCCGCACGGTCGTGTGGCATACGTTCATGATCTCGGCAACTTCACGCGTGCTGAGCATAGGCGCGAAACGATCCTGTGGAAGCGGCGGCTGTGGTTGCTTCGGCTGCTTCTGGCTCCGTTGCAACAGCCACGCGTAAGGCCCGGAGTGAATAGCTTTGTGAATATTCATTATTAGTATAAGTATTACATAGTTATAGAAAATGCAAGAGGCGTGCCCTTCCCGTTGCGCGAGTGTCGCAGGGGTGGGCTTGCAGCAGGAAAGAAATTCGAGCTGTTGGTGTACTAAGTGCCGAAATCGCCGTGACCGATGCGAATCAGATAATCGACATAGAAACCAAAAAACATTGCGGTCTTCACCATTGGCCTACCGGATTGCGCTAACATTGGCCGCACTTCTTCGGGGATCGAGTTCTGCCTCATCTACACCGAAACCGAGGGCGAAGCGCACGAGGGTTGCACTCATTAACCGCTCAGACGAACCGTAATTACAATTCTTGCGGCGTGTTGTGCAAGGCAGCGCAACCTGCCTCCTTCTGCGGGGATGCGGACATACAAGCCACATAGTCGAGTTTGCGTTCGTGGAACTTGGTTGCTTTCTCGACATGGTCCAAAATGCGATGAGCGCTAGCGTGGTCCTCTGACTTCAGAAATTCGATACCCATTCCGACTCCCGGAATGCTCCGTACAACGATTCCATCACTCTGCAGTGTGCTGTCTTCGGCGGAGAAGAAAATCTTTACTTTGCTGCCGGCAGATAGGATTGCTGCCGTCTCGATATAGCAGCCGCTCAAACTGATGTCGGAAACGGTACCTAGCACTTGAACCCTGCTGTCCATTGGCTGCAGCGTTACAGTCAAACGGCAGACCATGCGTGGACATGCCCGGCGACCTTTGCGGTCGGGTTGCCGCTGCTTTTCCTGATACATGCGCCTGTCCGCCTCAGCCAGCAATTTCTCAGTATTCAGCCCATCGTCAGGGTAAACGGCCTGTCCAATGCTTAATGAAAGGCCCCCTTGGCCGCATACTTCCATGGCGGCTTTCTTGGCCATCTTTCGCAATACCAGCATTTTGTCTCGGGCGGCCTCGGGAGTCAGTCCCGGGGCTAACACGACGAACTCATCGCCCCCCATTCGAGCGACATAGTCATAGCCCCGGCAAGTTCCTTTAAGCTGCTGCGCGAAAACTTTTAGCACGCGATT
Organism: Acidobacteriota bacterium; assembly: GCA_046727255.1. Taxonomy (GTDB): domain Bacteria; phylum Acidobacteriota; class Terriglobia; order Terriglobales; family Acidobacteriaceae; genus Acidiflorens. The sequence goes on from JBKPCG010000067.1 coordinate 5,163, forward strand.
TCCTTCCAGGTGCCCGAAGCGATCATTGATCTGCTTAAATCCGTTCATATCGCACACCATGATCGTAAGTGTCGATCCAGTGCGTTTGCAGCGGGACAGCTCGCGCTCGAGCTGCAGGAAAAGCGAGCGCGCATTAGGCAATTCAGTGAGATAGTCCGTAGTAGCAGAACATTCGGCCTGCTGATACTTCAAGGCATTCTCAATCGCGAGACCCATCTTCAAACTGACCGCGAGCAGGACACGAAGATGATCCGCGTTGAACGCATCCTTTTGCGTCTGATAAAGCGTGAGCACGCCTATTACGCCGTTCAGGCCTTCTAGCGGGACTGCTAAGGCGGAGGACATCGTGCTGTACTGGCCACTGGTGGTATAGCCCGGTTCGACTGCTGGGTTGCCGTTAACTATCGGCTTTTGGTTCTGCGCCACCCACCCGGATAACCCCTCACCGATGGGAATTCGCAATGACGCAAACAGTCGAAAGTTGTCTCCACTAACGTATTCCGGCACAAGTTGTTCCTCATGCCGTACATAAATCGCAATCGCGTCATACGGAACCAGACGTTTTACTTTCAGCGAAAACACTGAGAGGGTTTCGGTGAGGCTGAGCGAAGCGCCAAGATCCTGACTGAGTTCGAATAAAGCTTGGGCTTCCTGCCTCGCTGCTGCGATGGAGGACAGAAAACTGGCATCGGTGGCGGGCGGGGCATCGTTCGCAAATCCGGCCGCCGGCGCGACACCTCGCTCAATTCTGATTTCCGTGGAAAGCTTCGACAATCCGACCTGCTGGTTTTGGGACTGTACTAGGCATTCCATATCCGCGTAGCGGCGCTGCAGGATCGCCACTATTTCAGGATCGAAGGATTTGCCGGACTCTTGCTCTAGTCGGGCCATAACCTCAGGCAAGGCCATAGCTCGTCGGTAGGGACGATCCGACACGAGTGCGTCCAGAAAATCGAGAGCCGAAAGTATCCGGGCGCCGATCGGTATCTCTTTTTCCCTTAGGCCCCCTGGGTATCCGGTGCCGTCCCATTTCTCGTGGTGCGCACGGACGATCGGAACGACAGGATAAGGGAACCGTACCCGTTCAAGGATTTCCGCTCCGACGGTAGGATGGATTTTCATCTTCTCAAACTCTTCAGCGGTCAACCGCCCTGGCTTGGAGATGATGTGCTCCGGAACCGCGAGCTTGCCAATGTCGTGGAGAAGGGCCGCGGCTTGCAACGCATCAACTTCGTCGGCGCTAAGTTTCAGCTCTTTGGCGATCTCCATCGCGTACACCCGCACCCGCTGGAGATGGTCATGCGTAATGTGATCCTTAGCTTCAATGGCCAATGCTAACGCCTCAATGGTGCGGAGGTGTAAACTCGACATATCTTCTGCATGTCGCTTCTCATACTCCAGCCTCTCAAGATAAAGACGATAAGAACGGTAGATGGCGTAAACGGCCGGAACGATTAGTAGAAAACTCCAATCCAGGGAGCGATTGAAGTAGCTGGCCAGACCTAGAATGCCTGCACCGAACAGATAATACGGGAATGACCAGAAATAACATTCCAAATAGATCTTGATTAGCGACTTCTGTTCGGTCAGCGAAATGACGGCAGCGACCGGAAGCGTATTGGCGAGGAAGTAAGTTGTTGCTGCTGCGAACAGCGGCAAGGCACCCGCTTCGTACGACCCTACAATGTAGTATGCTTGGTATGCGGCAGCTATGGCGCATGCCGAGCCGCATACATTAAAGATCAGCTGCACCACTCGAGGCTTGTCACGGTAAAAGCACTGCATCAGGATCGCGCTGCAGCCCAGAAGTAGAGTCTCAGGGAGCTTCAGTTCCATTACACCCAGCAAAATGAAGAGGAAATTAACGGACATCGTCCCGGTAATACGGGGCAGGTGTACCTTGAGACGCGAAGCGAGGAGCGCGACGACTAAGTAGCAGGCGAATCTCAGCGGATGGGAACTGGACCAGTGCAGCGCACCCCATATCAGGACGCAAGTCCCTGCCACGGATACCACGGTGATAAAGCCGCGGGCAGACCGTGTCATCTCGGCCCACGTCTGTGGTCGATTAGACAAATTCTTTCTACCCCCGAAGGACGAGCTGTGCTCTTAACTGATACCAAGGACTCATCCGAAAACCAACCCCAACCGCATTGGGGAAAAAACTTTGGTCATTAATGTTGAGTACGTGAAAGTGAAGCCCTGCCCAAACAAGTCGTAGGCAGAAACTGTGTCGTCAGATATTTCTCGACCCGAAAGGTGCAATCCTGGGCGGTATTTGTCTGGAAACCAAGGTAACTTCTTCGATGCCGGGAGAAACGTCATACTGATCGCTCTGGAGCGCCGGCGCGTGCTCTGCTCTGCGATCGGAAGTTGGATGTGCTCTCATGATTTCTGCAGCCTGCATGCAAATCATCAATGGGACCGCGGCTGTGATTCGCAGCCAAGTCATGCAGCGGCTAATGGGAACAGTGGAGCGTGTTGCCGTCTATGAGACGGCCGTTCTTATTGTGGGTGAGACCGGTAGCGGCAAAGAACTGGTGGCCCGTGCCGTGCACGAGCGCTCCCCTCGCTGTGGTAAGCCGTTCGTCGACGTGAATTGTGCTGCGCTCCCAGAGCATCTCGTCGAGAGCGAGCTGTTCGGCTATGAGAAGGGTGCGTTTAGCGGAGCTGACGCTAGCAAGGCTGGGCTGTTTGACCTAGCCAACAGCGGCACCATCTTCCTGGATGAGATCGGCGAGCTTGACATCAAGGTTCAAGCCAAGCTGCTAAGGGTTCTTGATGGCGCTGGCTATTACAGACTCGGGGGCAGCCGCAAAGCGGATGTGAACGTCAGGGTTATTGCAGCCACTAACCGGGACCTGGAACAGGACGTTAAAGCAGGGAAATTTCGTAGCGACCTGTATCACAGGCTTACCGAGTTTCACCTGCAAGTCCCTCCGCTGCGCGACCGGGTGGAAGACGTCAGGGCGTTGGCTGAGCACTTCTTGCACAAGCACTGTCCGGATGCACGCTTCACGTCTGACGCCATGGAAGCGTTTGAGCGCTACAGTTGGCCCGGTAATGTGCGGGAATTAAAGAATGTAATCTTCAAGATAACCGTTAGTGCACCGCACGATAAACGGCAGTTTCGTGCGGTGGACCTGCCTGCCGTGATCTATGGCATCCCGGAGATCTCCGTAGATGGAAAGACAGAAGAAAGCAACCTTGAGAAAATAGAAAAGAGAACGATTCTCCGTGCGCTGGAGCAAAGTGGAAACAATCAAAACCAAGCTGCACTCGTGCTAGGCATTTCGACGCGCACTCTGCGACGGAAGCTGCAACACTACCGCGCTGCGGGACCGGACAGCGACAATCGCGGCCGCTGCAAGTTCGCCAAGCAGCAACGTTATTTCCGTATCACAGCTGATATCCCAGTTTCAGTAAGAGATGTCGAAGAAGGCTCCGAGGCGATCGAGGCAATCACAGCTAATATAAGCTCTGGCGGAATGGCAGTAAGATCTCCAATTCCACTGAAGTATGGGTCGACGTTTGAATTAACATTTGGGCTTCCGGGCACTTCAACTCCGCTTGAGTCAAGGGCAAAACTTGCCTGGACTAGCCCCGACGGCTTGGTTGGACTCACCTTCGTTGATCTTCATCCTGCAGTCCAAAAAGAGCTCCAACAGTGGCTCCTGACGCGCGCAAGCGCAGAGGGTTGCACTGTCACTGATCAATCCAGCTAGAGTCAACAGCCCACTTCTTAGGGAGAGCCTATCGCACGCCTGAAAAGCTATGCCTCCGCCCAGCGTTCTGATGTTGGAATGCGCATGTCTGGCAGGACCCCTCGTTGATTACGTTGGAAATGGTTGACCGAAACTCCGGTAATCGAAACACCTCATGATCGTAGTCGGGAGGCGGACAACTTGCGGCGGGTGCATGGCCGCGACTTAACTTACACATGCGCTGGTACTTACGGCGGTTATGTATTAAGCCAATGGACAAATTGTCCGCATCGACCTGCCGGACAATTGCCAATACCGCTGAATGCAAGGTGCTTAGCTATTTGGAGGAGTGCCTGCAACAAAGAACATATCTGAACTCCTGAGCGCTGCCGCACTTGGAAACACGAATGCACGCAGACGCCGGAACGAACAGAATTCTGGAGTTGCCATGAAGCGAACGTCCGCAGTTGCCACTGCTCTGTTCCTGACTTTGACCTTGCAGTTTGTCGCCGCACAAGTTCCATCCGGTAACCGCAGTAAGATCTCTAAGGACCTGGCGCAGGCGAACACGTCGGGGACCCTGGATGTTATTGTCCAGTACAAGCACACCCCGAACAACGCGAACTACAGCCGCGCCGCGATATTGGGAGGAGCGACCAAGGCCCAGATGCACTTCATCAAGGCCGCGGCGTTCCACATCCCCGCCAGGGCTCTCGCCCGATTGGCCGCGGATCCTGATGTCGTTTATGTCAGTCCCGACCGCCCGCTGCAGTCGTTCCTCAGCAACGCGGCTCCCGCGATCAATGCGCCATACGCCTGGAGCTTTGGCTTCGATGGCTCTGGGATCGGCGTTGCGGTGGTGGATAGCGGCATAAGCAGTCACGACGATCTGAAGGACTCGAGTGGCCACAATCGAATCGTCTACCAGGCCGACTTCGCCTCCGATGCCGGTAACGCCGATGCATACGGCCATGGAACGCACATCGCCGGAATTATTGGTGGTACGGGTAAGGACTCTAACTGCAGCAACTGCTTCGCAGTCATCAAGGGAATCGCACCTAACGTGACCTTCATCAATCTGCGCTCCCTGAACAAAAGCGGCCAGGGTAGCGACAGTGCGGTGATTAACGCAATTAATAAAGCGATCCAACTCAAGAGCACATATAACATACGAGTTCTGAACCTTTCGCTTGGACGTCCTATCTTCGAAAGCTATACGCAAGACCCGCTCTGTCAGGCCGTCGAACGGGCATGGAAGGCCGGCATTGTCGTGGTGGTCGCAGCCGGCAATTATGGTCGGGACAACTCGGTTGGTGAGCAAGGGTACGGAACCATCACCGCTCCGGGCAATGATCCGTACGTGATCACGGTGGGCGCGATGAAAACCATGGGCACCCCGGATCGTGCTGATGACTTAATCGCGAGCTACAGCTCAAAAGGTCCCACCGGTATCGACCACATCCTCAAGCCCGATGTGGTGGCGCCTGGGAACCTTATGACGTCTCTGCAAATCGGGGCAACCCTGGAAAAAACTTATCCCAGCAACCGACCGCTGTTTTCGATGTATCAAACGGGAAAAACCGGCTACTCGGATAAGTACTACACGTTGAGTGGCACCAGCATGGCAGCCGCCGTGGTCAGCGGAGCTGTGGCCGACCTGCTCGAAGCTCAGCCGCAACTCTCGCCAGATCAAGTCAAAGCTCGGCTGATGAAAACTGCGTACAAGACCTTTCCGTACTCCAGCAGCGTTACCGATTCATCGACGGGAATCACCTACACGGATTATTACGATGCTTTCACCGTAGGAGCAGGATATATCGACCTGCAGGCGGCGCTAAACAACACAGATGTTGTGCCGAGCGGCTACACCGCACTCTCTCCAGCTGTATCCTTCGATTCAACTACACAGACGGTGAATTTTGTGTCCGATTCATCTGCGGTTTGGGGTAACTCCGCTGTTTGGGGTAACTCTGCCGTGTGGGGAAACTCGGCTGTGTGGGGCAACAGTGCCGTTTGGGGCAACAGTGCGGTTTGGGGTAACAGCAACAACACCGGCTTCAGTGCAGTCTGGGGTAATAGCGCCGTATGGGGCAACGGCACAGTGGGCAGTGCTAGCACCGAAGCCCAATCTGTAGCCATTAACGGTGAAGACTAAAGGCAGTGCGAAGAAGGAGCAACTCGTTCGTGTTAAGGAGTCGCCAGTTTATGAAATCGAATCGAACGAACGCACGCCTTTCCAGCGGAGGCGCTGCATGGGGCAGCAAGCGTGCGTTCCTCTTTGCTTTGATTCTGGTTGCGAACCTCTCGTTCGCACAGCAGCTCACCCGGCGCATGCTCGATGACGGCGCCACGTCGGTTACCAGCGAGAGGATTTCGCCTGACCTCGCCCAGATGCTGCGGGCCAATGTAGGTCGTTCGCAGCGAGTCATCGTTCAGTACAAGAAGGCGCCCGGAGCTAACCAGGTGAACCTAGCCCAGACTCGAGGCGCTGTACTGCACTCGAAGTTGGCCCTGATCAACGCGGGTACGTTCACCATGTCCCCGGCAGCGGTTCGGGCTTTCGCTGCTGATGGCGATGTCGCCTACATCTCGCCTGATCGCACGATTCAGCCCAGTGGCTTTACTGCCCAGTTCCAAGCGGTCGAGGCCGATATCGCGCAGAGCTATGGCTACAACGGTACCGGAGTTACGGTGGCGGTGATCGACAGCGGCATCGGGTCGCATACCGATCTCAGCGGCCGCGTGCTCTACTCCCAGGACTTCACCGGGGAAGGAACCACCGATGATCTGTACGGCCACGGGACGCACGTAGCGGGCATCATCGGCGGCAATGGCAACAGGTCCGGGTCCGGCTGCGGTAGCTGCTTCGTCACCTACATGGGAATCGCCCCTAACGTGAAATTCGTTAACTTGAAGGTGCTGAACCAAAACGGGGCAGGTAGCGACAGCAATGTCATTGCCGCTATCAATCAAGCGATCAGTCTCAAATCCACGTACAACATTCGGGTGATCAACCTGTCGCTCGGACGCGGCATTTATGAAAGCTACAAGACCGATCCGCTGACCCAGGCGGTCGAAAAAGCCTGGAAAGCCGGCATCTTTGTGGTGGTTGCCGCCGGCAATTATGGCCGCGACAACTCCAACAACAGAAATGGCTACGGCACCATCACCTCTCCGGGCAATGATCCGTACGTCATCACTGTAGGGGCAATGCGCACCTTCGGCAGCGTTGATCGCAGCGATGACGTGATCACCAGCTACAGCTCGAAAGGACCGAGCTTCATCGATCACGTTGTGAAACCCGACATCGTTGCGGCGGGAAACAAGGTGGTTTCTCTTCTGGCTCCGAACGCTATCCTGGACATTAACTACCCGTCGACCCAAGTCCCGCTGACGACCTACCAGTCCTCCACCTCTACCGCTAACTCCGCCGACTACTTCCGCTTGAGCGGGACGAGCATGGCTGCCCCGCAAGTGGCAGGTGCAGCAGCGGTGATGCTGCAGAAGAACCCCTCTCTCACGCCTGACCAATTGAAGGCGCGCCTGATGAAGAGCGCGTACAAGAACGTGGTTCTGTACTCAACCTCGACTGACGCGGCAACCGGCGTCTCCTACAACGAGCAGGCGGACATGTTCACCGTGGGTGCCGGCTACCTCGACATCGCTGCTGCCCTGAACAACGCCGATTCAGCACCTTCCACGGTGGGGGTGGCCAACTCTCCAGTCGCGGCCTACGACTCCTCCACTGGCCAGGTTGTGCTGGTCAACGGCAGTTCCGTGGTCTGGGGCACTTCGGTCGTCTGGGGCACTTCGGTCGTCTGGGGCACCTCCGTCGTCTGGGGCACTAATGTCAGCGGAAGCTCGGTTGTCTGGGGCAGTTCGGTCGTTTGGGGCAACTCCGTCATGAACGGTTTCAGCGTGGTGTGGGGTACTTCCTGTAGTTCGACAAGCGTGGTGTGGGGCTCGAACAGCAGCGCCAGCAGCGCAATGTCGGTATTGGCCGCGGGCGATCAGTAGATGGAACAAATCAGCCATCTACCAGAGCAACAGGACAACTCCCCCTATGAAATCTGAGGGCAACTCCCGGCAAGCCTAGATAAATTGGAGTGCCAATTCGGGCAATTGTGAATATCTGATGAATTCCTCGGGAAGCGTTTCGCTTTCCGAGTATAGATCAGGTATGAGTAAGGCTTCCCCGCAACCTGTCTTCGAGGAAACATTCCGCAGAGAATTTCGCGGACTCCGACTTGATCCGAGCAGTATGTTGGTCCGGCTTTTGGCAAATCCCCACCTTTGTCCGGAGATCGTCTCCCGCGTGCAAGCCTTCGCCGGCGCCATTCGTCCCGATGCCAAAGCCTATCTAGACGACGTGAAGACGGCGCAAAAGCAATGCGGACAAGAACGGAAAGAGATGGGCTGTGGTGGCATCGCCAGCCGACAGAACGACCAGCGGTATGTCACCGTAAGCGCCGCTCGCAGCAACCTGGGCGGCACTCTCAGGAAGGCATTCCATCTCGCTGGCCAAGGCCTCAAAAAACTTCGGCTGCACCCAGATCGCCTTTAGTATTGGCCAAAGCTCTGATGGCAGCTTCTTCACCGGGGCAAGGATGTGCTCCACTGTCTGGTATAGGGCACCACCACTCACCAGGGAAACTGAGAAGCGTGCTATCCCTAACGCGCCCGCACTAACCAAAAATGCAGTGAGACGTGCAATCCCCAGGCGAGCAAGGATTTCACCACGGCGGGAGAGTCGTGCACCTCTTTCAAGTCGTTTCCTTTGTTCCTCCGTCATTTGCAACCATTGACTTGGGTGGGTTGGATCAACAAGCACCATCCCAACCACTTCCTCCGGATACTGTGCGGCGTACAAGCGCACCGCGAGTCCCCCAAAAGAGTGGCCGACGAGCACATAGGGTCCTTTCGTTCTGGCGTGGGTCAGGAGCGTGCGCAATTCATTAACGATTCGCTGAGCTGTTCGCGGCATCGGGTCGGCGTCGCTCCAGCCGAGGCCAGCGCAATCATAGCTGCAAGCGCAGGTGAACTTTGCCACATCGGAACGGACCAGCGCCCAGCTCAGAGAGGAGCCGCCGAGCGCGGACTCGAGTACCACCGTTGGACTACCCTCGCCCATGGAATGGATATGCAGACAATAGCCGCCCACATCCACCATTTGGCCCGGAGGCGGAAATCTGCGATTGTCTCTCTCGCTGCCGATAGCCTGATACGCAATACCCACAAGTACAACTGCGACAACAAGAGCGACGAGGTCACCCAGCAGCGCACCTATAGTCACTTCCACTCCTCGCATGCCTAGACCAATAGTTTATGCTCTGGAGTTGCTGCGATCGCAAGCAATGGAGACGAGCTCGCGCTTTCGGGAGTTGAGGCGCCTAACGGGGTGGCGGGGCACTCTGATCAAGAAAGGACTTCTTGGCGTAGCGGCCTTGCGCAATTGTGGCCACAACCGCAACTCTCGCGACATGGAGGTCTCGAGGGGGCATTCGCTTCCAAGATTCGATTGCGAAATCGCGAACCGGGATCTGCTTACATTCACCAACTCGCAGCCCGTCCGGAGGGCTAAGTGTCCCTCATCAATTTGAACAAAAACGCGACTCTATTTCGCTGTCGCTCCCATTGCATATGGTCAGAATGTCTCCTGCGAGCCTAGCCTCAAGACCTCCTGTCTGAGAGAAGCTCGGTCAGTTTCTACTCGGAAAGAAGTCGATCACCGTGGAGTAGGTCATCGGCGCACTGCGAACTTTCGTTTCAACCAAGTGTGGGCGCAGTTCGTGATGTTCTGCCTGCGTCTCACGAGACTCCACACCGCTGGATCGCGGACCTCGATCGACAATGACCAGACGCCCCGCCCGGTTTCAACGAATCGGCCAAGTGACGCAGGATTGGCTTTGGTGCCGTTAGTTCGTGATAGGTATTCGCTCTCAAGACAGCGTCTGCAAATCCTGCGGGGAATTGGGGATCATCTGTTTCTCCGCGAATAGTCTTGAGATTGTGCTGGCCTCACAAGAACGCTCTAATTCGAAGGAAGACCGGAAGACCAACGATTCCCGGCGAATGTACTCCCCTACGCCGCCAATTCAAGGCTACGGCCAAGCTGGGGGAATTCCTGGAAGCTCGATTCTCACAGTCGTTCTGGGCTGCGAGGGGTGCTGCTGTGCTCGGGCCGCTGGTGGGTGGGTCGGGCAGTGGTTCGATGTCCTCGTGACAATGGCGGTCTGTTGCCGGTGTATCCGGAGCACGGCGGCACGGAAACGATCCCGCCAGTTGTGTGCAAGGTGCCCGCTAAGCCGGCCCAGAAACCCGCTTCGAGGAAGCCGGCCCGACCGGATGGCGGCAGCACTGGAGAGGTCCCCCGAAGGATTTTCTTGGCAATCTCTCGTCCTTGAAAGACTTGGGGAGCTAAGAGCGCGGCACCGCAGCGAGATCATCTTTAACGCGTGTTCAGCTTGTCGAGTGCGCGCTTCAACTCCTCAAGCTTTTGTCCAGCCTCGCCGAGTTTACCTTCCGCCGTCAGGCGCTGGTAGTCGGCAAGGTCTTTGGCGGCTTCCGCGATCAGTGCCTTGAGATCCGCTGCGGACTGGGGCGACGCGTTGGATGCCGGTGCGCCTCGCACCGGTTCCGCCGGGACTGCTGCGGCGCTCATCGTCGGGGCGGTCATGGACGAGACCGCTCCGCCAAAAAGGGCCGCCATCGCCGATTCGAAGGTTGGTCCGTACGCCAGCCGATCTTGCAGCGCGAGCACGACCAGTCGCAACTCCGGCATCGGACTCCGTTCGGCCTGGAGGTAAATCGGTTCCGCATACAACAGCGCGCGTCCGGTCGGAATCACCAGCAGGGCCCCGCGCCGCACGTGCGAGCCTTGCTGATTCCACAGCGTCAGTTGTCCGGAAAGCTGCGCGTTCTGGTCGATTCGCGCCTCGATTTGCAGCGGCCCGTCGACAAGCTTGGTTTTGGGAAAGTTGTAGACCACCGAAGTACCGTAGTGTGCGCCATCGCTGCGCCCGGCAATCCAGCCAATCAGATTGTTCCGGTTGGCCGGCGTGAATGGCAGAATCTCCACGAACTCCACGCTCGTTTCGCCCGGCAGTTTCATCAGCACGAAGTTCGGCTGCATCGCCTGTGTCTTTTGCTCACCTCCCTCGCCCATGCCGACTTCGGTGGCGACCGTCCACAGATCCTCACGGTTGTAGAACGCTTCCGTATCCGTCATGTGATACAGGCCGTACACTTCCGCCTGCAACTTCAGCAGCAACTCGGGGTAGCGCACGTGCTTGCGCAGCCCGGGGCGGAATCATCGCCGCATTCTTGAAGAGGCTCGGAAAGACGCGGCGGTAGGCTGCGATGATCGGATCCTCCGTATCGAACACGTAGAACGTTGTCGTGCCATCGTAGGCGTCGATGACCACCTTAACGCTGTTCCGCATGTAGTTAATGAGGTCGCGGTCGAGACGGTAATGGGTCGAGTACGGATAACTGTCTGAAACCGTGAACGCATCCATGATCCACGACAGCCGGCCATCGTCGCCGAGCACGATGTACGGATCTGGATCGTAGGTGAGGAACGGTGCCAATGCCGATACGCGATCGCGCACGTTGCGCCGCATCAGCAGCCGGCTATCCTTGTTCACGTCATCGCTGAACGGTAGCTTCGCGAGGTCGCCGCTGTCTAGCGCGAGGATGATGCGGCGCAGGAAACCGCCGAGCACGATGCCGCCGTTGCCTTCGTATGACGTGAGGCTGTTGCTCGCGCCTTGCGGGTAGTTGAATTCCTTCTGCTGTGTCTTCACGTAAACGTCGGTATTGGTCAACTCGCCGAAATAGACCTCTGGGCGCGTCACGGTTAGACCTCGAACCGTGCTCTGGACCGGCATGTTGCTCAGAATCAGCGTGGGCAGCCCTTCCGGCGTGAACCCATTGACTGGGTTCATGGTGACGCCGTAGCCGTGAGTGTAGATCAGCTTCTCGTTAATCCAGTTGCGGCTGCTCTCCGGGAGCTTGTCGACGTTCAGCTCACGCGTCGCGAGCATCACCTCGCGAGTCGTACCGTCAATGTCATATCGATCAATATCGATGTCGGGACTGGAAACAACGATGAAACTTGGGGTGTCACGCCAAACCGTGTTGCAGCGTGTAAAGCGTGGCGAGCTCGAAGCCTTGTTAGTAACCCGCGGACGTCGTAAAGGCTTACGAATCAGAGTGGTGGACGATCACCCCAACCTG
>JBKPCG010000068.1:0-10465 GCA_046727255.1 Acidobacteriota bacterium
CTAGCATCGGTTTCTTCCTGTTATTTTCGATTTCTCCTTTTCGGCCAATTCAGCGTCCTTACGCAGCACTACGACAATGCCCGCACCGGTCAAAACACGCTTGAAACCATCCTGACGCACGCCAATGTGAATTCGAGTCAATTCGGCAAGCTATTTACCCAGAATCTGGACGGTATGGAAGCGGCCCAGCCGCTCTATGTTCCGAATGTTTTCATCTCAGCGACCAATTCCCGCCACAATGTCATCTATGCCGTAACGCAACACGACAGCGTGTATGCATTCGATGCCGACAATAACCAGGACAGGAATGCCTTGCCTCTCTGGCAGGTAGATTTCCTTGATCCGGCGAACGGTATCACCATCGTTTCACTGGCAGACGAGAAATGCCAGATCACCGGATACACCGAATTCGGCATCCAGGGAACGCCTGTGATCGACATGAACCGGAATGCCATTTGCGTGCTCGCCATGACCAAAGTGAACGGCAGCTACGTTCATAAACTTCACGCCTTGGATCTGGGCACGGGGGCGGAGCTTTTCGGCGGACCAGTTACGGTCGTTGCATCGGTCACCATCAATGGTAAGACCTATGCTTTCGTGGATAAGTGCCAGCAACAACGTCCAGGACTGTTGTTGCAGAACGGCATCGTCTACATTGGTTTCGGCAGCCCAGGTTGGAATATCGCTACTGAAATGGGTCGGGTGATGGCGTATGACGGACTTACGCTGCAGCAAGTCGGAGCGTTCAATGCCTCGCCTGGCGTGGACGCTTCCGCGATCTGGATGTCGGGCGCAGGACTGGTAGGAGACGGCGCGGGAAACGTCTACTTCAGTACGGGTGATGGTCTGTTCGATGCCGACATCGGTGGAAGCCACTTCGGAGATTCCGCCCTTAAACTCAGCCAGGGTAATGGCGTCCTGAGCCTGGCCGACTTCTTCACACCGTATAACCAGCAATTTCTGTTCGATAACGACCTCGATCTCGATGCCGGCCAGGTTCTCCTTCTACCCGAACAGCCCAGCGGCAACTTCATACTCGCGGTTGGAAAGAACGGTGATGTACCTCCTGGATCAGGAGAACATGGGTCATACAATCCGGCCGGCGACATTCAGATCCCGCAGGAAGTTGCTGCTCCGGTGACAGGCAAGGTTCACGCCGGGCTGACTTATTGGAACAACACCGTCTATCTCGAGGCCGAGCAAAGCCCGGTCATGTCCTATTCCTTCACCAACGGCCGCCTTTCGACTTAGCCGACCTCGCAGACTCCCACCGTTACTTCCACTCCAAGAGGCGGCATCGTTTCCGCGAACGGCGTGCAGGACGGAATATTCTGGTACGTGACTTCCTCCACCAAGAGACTCTTTGCCTTCGACGCAACCAATCTTGCGGTGAAGCTTTACGATAACGGCCTGGCAGGCGCGCGCGATGTCCTCGGTCTGCTAGTTCATTTCGGGATGCCGATCGTCGCCAATGGACGAGTGTACGTAAACGGTCAAACGCAATTGGCTGTCTTTGGCTTACTGTCTTTCTTCACGCCGGTGAGTGGCGACAACCAAACCGGCGTGGTGGGTACACCGCTGCCGCTCGCTCTGCGGGCTGGTCTGCAAGATCCCTACACGGGCCAGCCGGTTCACACTCCCGGCATACCGGTCACGTTCACCGCCAGCGGCAAAGCAGGCGTTTTCTCGAATGCCAATACAACTACTAATAACTCCGGGATCGCCAGCACGAACTATACTCTGCCGGCTAAGCCGGGAACTTACACCATCACAGCGTCAAGTCCCAGTTATGGGAGCGCCACTTTTTTAGTAACTGCGACGGTTGGCGCCCCACCACGTTGTCAATTTCTGCCGGCAATTCCCAGCGAGTACCTGTGGTTTCGCAATTACCTTCTCCAGTAAAAGTAAAAGCCAAGGACGCACAGGGTAATGCCGTTGCCGGTGTGGTAGTCGCTTTCGATGACGGCGGCGCGGGCGGCTCCTTCTCCTCGCCAACAACCACCACGGACTCCTTCGGTATTGCGAGCACGTCCTACACCACCGGCACTAAGGCCGGCGCGATAAGGATAACGGCATCCGCCGCGGGGCAACTCCCGCGGTTTTCAAGGAGACTGTGCTGCCCGGACCACCGGTCAGCCTCAAAGTTTTCTCCGGCGACAATCAGACGGTTAAGGCCGGGACCGCCGCACCCAAGCTCCTGCAGGTCATGATTACCGACCAGTACGGGAATCCGGTGAGCGGGATCTCAGTGAACTTCGCGGACGGCGGCTCTGGTGGCAGCTTTGCGCCTGATCCGGTGCTGACGAATGCGAAGGGGATCGCCGGAACGCGTTACACCGCCCCGGGCAAGATCGGTCTGGTGACGGTTACGGCGTCATCCGCAGGCCTTGGCTTCGTAACGTTCAATGTCAACGTGGACTGAACCTGGGGGGAAGCGGAAATCCGATCGCCCGCACTCTACTTCATGCGATTGCGATAAAGGTTTTGGTCCACTTCGCGGGTCATAGCTTCGATGTCCAGCGGGACTTTCAGAAATTCTGCGACAGCTTCAGCCGCGGCTTTAGGCTCGCGCAGAGTGCGGTGATAGTGCACGCGGAGCACTTGCACATTGGGCTTTCCGTTCAACCAGCGGTTCACTTCGATCAGGTGCCGTTGGAAGGCCTCTTCTATCGGTGAGGAATCCACGTTGGCTTCGAAGGCCCCGCGTCGGCGCAACATCTCGTCCTGCGACTTCAGAACCTCGGGCAACGGACGCTGCATGAAGATGACGTGGTACTCGTGGCCGTCGGGCAATGAGAGCAGCAACTGCGAGATCACTTTCACGACCTTGCCTTCGGCTTCGGCAATCAAGGCCGGCTCTTTGGGCAGTTGCTTGATGCGTTCCCACTCCAGATACCCGCGCGGATTGTCGGTATCGGCCTTGCGTTCGCCGTCCGAGAGAACGGACAGGCCGCCCGCGGCCAGCATCTGCATCATCAGAGAAGTGCCGGAGCGGGGGAGGCCGGAAACAATCGTGATCATCAGTACCTTTCAGTAATAGCAATGGGCGCGTTCGTCGCCCATTGGAATCATAGGGGTGAGATAGATTTTCGGGCAAATCGAGATCGTGGGTAACCTGGCCGGAAGGCCCGTGCCTCAACCTTTTCTCTCTTCAAACGTCAGATCAGGATAAGGTATTAAGAGCGTGTTCGACGAAATCCATCCCGCAGCGGCCCGCCTCCGCAATCATCGCGCGGCGGCTTCGTCTGTACTAGTACATCTGGGATTGCTAGCCGCAATTCTGTTTCACCGGCCGCCGGTAATCGAGTTGATCCCGTTGTCACTCGCGAATGGAAGCGGGACGCAATCATATCGCGTGATCTACGCTCCGCCGGATGGCCAAGACTCTCCCGACGAAGACAAAATAACGCTAGCGCATTCCAAGCCCGCACCTCACCGGCGTCTGAAGCCCTCATCGCCCAAACCGGCCCCCGACCATCTCCAGGTTCCGACCGACGCGGAAGCTGCCGATCACGATGCGCGCGCCGGCTCGGCACTGGGCACCATGATTGACGGCCCGATCGAAGGCCATGAAGTGCATGTGGCCTACCCGGTTGTGTTTCCTGATCCACCCGTAGCGCGCTCGGAACTGCCTCGCGACCTTAAGGGAGATGTGATTGTCGAAGTCACCATCGACGCGCGGGGCAACGTCGTCGAGACCCGAGTTGTACAGGCGATCGGCCACGGGATCGACGAAAAAATCGTCGCTGCTCTTCGCCAGTGGCGCTATCAGCCGGCCACTCTTGACGGCGTGCCGGTCGCATCCAAGCACGATGTGTACTTCCACTTTCCATCGTAGCGGCAACATCGGGTAATATTTCATCCCGATGAAGACGCGCAGAGAATTCCTTAATCATTCTGTGACGCTCGCTGCTGGAACATTATTGCTCCCGCCGCTCGCCAGAGCCTCCGCAGCGCAACCGAATGTTAGCTTCCCCACCAACCCCCGCGATCGCATCGCGGTGGCATCGTATCCATTTCGCGATTTCATCTCGCCGGGGGACTATGCGACGGCGGCCTTGAAATCTACTCCGAAAATGGAAATCGCGGAATTTGCCGCGCACGTCAGCGACCGCTTTCACGTTAACAAGATCGAACCCTGGAGTGCCCATTTCCGCTCGCTTGAGCCGAAGTATCTGGCCGACTTCCGCTCCGCGCTCGACCGGGCGAAGACCTCGGTTGTGAATATCGCAGTGGATGGCGAGCACAGCTTCTACGCCCCCGACCCGGCCGAGCGGGAACGAGCGGTGGCCACCAACAAACAATGGATTGATGCCGCCAACACGCTCGGATCTCCAAGCATTCGCACGCATATCGCTCCGGCTGACCATCAGCCGCCCGATCCGGAGCGCACATCCGACACTTTGCAGCGCATCGCGGAGTATGCCGCCACCCGCAACGTGGTCGTTCATCTCGAGAACGACGATGGCGTTACCGAGGACCCCTTTTTTCTTATGCAAGTGATCGAAAGGGTCAACAGCCCATGGCTGCGCGGCCTGCCGGATTTCGGAAATTCGCTGATGCACCTTCCTCCGGAAAGTGCCTACGCCGGACTTGAGGCCATGTTCAAACACTCCTATGGCATTTGCCACGTCAAAGGATCGGAGTCGACGGAGAAGGGCGCAGTCGTGGCGGTGGATCTGAAGTACGCCTTCGGTATCCTGAAAAAAAGCGGCTACCGCGGGTATTTGTCAATGGAGTACGACGATGCTGGCGATTCTTACCGCGGCACCGAAGAGCTAATTGAGAAAACGCAGCGTTTCATGACCTAGCGACTGTCATTGCGTGTGGCGCGGCGTTTCTGATAACGTGCCTCACGCCGACCTGAAGCTTCACCGCAGACGATCTGCACGTGCGCCCGCTTCGGCGAAGCACAACTCAGCTTTCAGAGGAGATGCCCGTGGCCTTCTGTCCAAATTGTGGATCGCAAATGCCGGCTGGTGCGCAGGCTTGTCCCAGGTGCGCGGGAGGGGCTCAGGCCGCCGTAGCGGCAGCCCCCGCGGCCGGATTGACAGACAACGTCGCCGGAATGCTGGCCTATGTAACCATTATCCCGGCAATCGTCTTTCTGGTACTGGAGCCCTACAACAAGCGGCGCTTCATTCGCTTTCACGCCTTTCAATGCATTTTCCTTTGCATCGCCCTGTTCGTCCTGGGAGTTGCCCTGCAGATCCTCTGGCACATTCCCTTCCTCGGGTGGGCGGTCGGTATCCTGTTATGGCCGCTGGTCGGTCTGGCCGAGCTGATCTTGTGGATCATCCTGCTCATGAAGGCGTATCAGGGACAGATGTTCAAGCTCCCGGTAATCGGCGACATGGCTGAGAAGCAGGCCAACGCCGTCTAGCCAGGGGCGAACTCTCTTTCAGGACTCGCCCCGGGGGCAGAGCACGGAGCAGACACTGTCACGGATTCGCCACTTGTTCGCCCTTGTGATATGCTGCTTTTCGCGACGAGGTCGGGATGCGAAAAGCAATCAACCATCTGAAGAAGTCAGATCCGGTACTGGCCGCAATCATCGAAAAGATCGGCCCTTGCCGGATGCAGTTTGGCGATCCTACGTTTCACAGTCTGGCCGAGGCGATCCTGTACCAGCAGTTGAACGGCAAGGCCGCAGTGACAATTTTCAACCGCTTCACTGCCGCGGCTGGCGATCCTCTCACACCCGAAGGCATTCTGAAACTCTCCGACGCCGAGATGCGCGGCGTGGGGCTATCCAAACAGAAAACGTCTTACCTCCGCGATCTCTCCGAAAAGACAAAAGCCGGTTCGCTGGAGTTTGAGCGGCTGCCCGAACTCACCGAGCAAGAAGTGATCGAGCACCTGACCCGGGTCAAGGGAATAGGCGTCTGGACCGCGCACATGTTCCTGATGTTCACGCTGCGGCGTCCGGATATTCTGCCCACCGGTGACTATGGCGTGCAGGCCGCGATCAAGAAACACTACGGCAAACGCAAGTGGCCGAAACCGGCAGTGATGGAAAAAATCGCGAGGCCGTGGGCCCCGTATCGCTCGATTGCTTGCTGGTATTTGTGGAAGAGTCTGGATGTGAAAACGATGTGAGGGGTGTAGCGACGCGAAGTGACGCTCACTCCTCTAGCACGCGGTCGGTTTTTAGGTTCTCCAAGCCAATTTGTCCTTCCTGCGGTGTCCCCACCTCCCCCACCCAAATAACTCGAAACCGCGCCTCGACGCCGGCCGACACCAGATGGACGACGTCTCCCGCTTTCAGATCCAACGCAATACCGCCGAGACGCGCGCCATGGTGGCTGACGTCGATCATCGACGTTGTCTGGTGAATGGGCTCCTGATGATCTTCATCCCACACTTCTACTTCCACTGGCAGCGACACAGGTATTCTCGGCTCGCGTCGTTGGGGAAGGGCAAGGTCGCTCCCCTTGGATTCCGACACGCTTTCGGAAGGAGCTGCCTGGTATTTTTCGAGTTCCAGAAGGAACTGTTCTCTGGAAAGGGTGGCCCCGCTGCGGAACAATTCCAGGAGAGGATCCTTTTTACTGCCGTCCTTCGGCGAGCATGACGTCGCTTCCGACGAATCATCATCCCAATCGAGTCCCTCCGGCTCCACCAGCACCTCGGCAACGGCGTCTGGGGTGGCGGTCATTTGCTGGACTAACTCTTTCAATCGCTGCCGGTCGAGAGCCGTCTTGGTCAAGAACTCGATTCCCATGCCGACTTCGGGATCCATGACCCGTACTTTTCCTTCTGTCCTGACCGAACAGTCCGCGACTCGGAGCAACAACTCGACCAGCGTTTGCGTCGGGAACGGGGACTGGGTTCGCAAGAAGCATCCCCCAAAACTGAGACACATCAGAGAGCAGCGGATGGGCGGATCGTGTTTATCTCCGCACTGAATGCGCAACCATTCCTTCAGGCTGCGATGCGAAGCGTCAGCGAGCGTAGCAAACTGAATGCCAGCATGACGCCGCGAGTTCTGCCAGGCGATCGTTCCTGTGGCTTCGATCACGGTCGTAGTGTCAGGTAGCGCAAAGCAGAAGGCGATGAGACCACTTTTCTTGCTCGGGCTCGAAAATCGGACCGAGAACCCGCCCTCGCTTAGCCCTGAAATGGAAGCCTGTTCCCCCTCTCCATTCTGGAATCGGAAATAGGCAGCGATATTGACGGGCAGCCGCACGGACCGCCGCCGCTCTCGTTTCATGAGAGCTCGGGCAGCTCGAAAACTCGACTTTGCCTTTTCGCTCGAAATCGGTTTGTAGACAACAAAATTCGCCCCTAGCTTAAACGCAGTCTGCAAATTGGTGCTCACGTCGATGATCGCGATTGCGACAGATTTGCTGTTTTGTTGAACCGACCGGACACTCTTCAGCAGCCCGAAGCTGCGCTCGTCCTGGCAGTCAATGATGACCGCTTCGAAGCTGCGCTGCCCCAGCATTTTTCTGGCGCTCACGTCGTCCGCGCAGTGCTCGACACCGATTTCCAATTCGCCCAACACGTTGCGGAGAACGCGAATGGCGCGGTCGTCCGAGCACACCAATAGGGACTCGAGGTTCATGCCAGTACTAAAAATGGTATGGAAAAAGCAACCGCCTCTAAAGTTACCGCCGTAATGCCAACGCGGAGTGAAATCCAGACATTCCAGTAATCGGCATAGGGGAAGCGGTCGCCCGCTCTCCCCTGCCACACCACCAGGACATGCGGGTCCGCATCCGGCGGTTCGGCGGATTAAGCTAGGACCGTACGGACCATAGGCGGAAGCCCGAGTTCGGCGAAGGAGGCATTGGGTAAGGCAATGTTCAGAGCGGGCGAGTTCGCGAGCCGCCATGGGCCATGAGGACTCCCGGCGGTTTTCGCCGCCAGGTCCTTACTGACGCCCCGTTTGCGAAGCTCGCGGAACCTTGTCCGTCCGCGCTTCCACTGCTTCCACACCACCGAACGGAGTCGGCGGCGTAACCACGTTTCAAGGTTTTGCAGCACCGAAGGCGTTTGACAATCGCCAAAGTACCCGAGCCACCCGCGCAGGTAGGTCGTAATCTCCTTGACCATCTGCGCTAGGCTGATGCCGCGGGTTCGGCGTGTCTGTTCCCGAATCCTCTCCTTAAAGCGAGCGATAGCCTTAGGAGCGATCCGCCGCCTAGGTTCTCGTTCGCCGGTGAAGCTGAACCCGAGAAACTTTCTTTGCCCCGGTCGAGCTACGGCGCTCTTCGACTGGTTGACCTTGAGCTTGAGACGGTGCGTGATGAAATGCGTAACGCTCTCCATCACTCGCTGTCCTGCTCGTTCGCTGCCCACGTAGATGTTGCAGTCGTCGGCATAGCGCACGAAGCGGTGACCTCGCCGCTCTAACTCTCGGTCCAGTTCGTCCAGTACCCGATTACTGAGCAACGGCGAGAGCGGACCACCCTGAGGCGCCCCCTCGTCCACCGGACTCACCAATCCATCCTCCATCACCCCCGACTCCAGAAACGCTCGAATCAACTTGAGCATTCTCTTGTCGGCCACGCGCTCGGCTACCGCCGCCATCAGGCGGTCGTGGTTAACTCGATCAAAGGAAGCCACGACACACTACCTATCATCAGCACCTTCCGGAGCGAGTGACCGTCATTCGCGCTCGCCATCCGTTCGAAGGCAGGTCGCTCAACGTTCTGGGATCGATGCATCGTCAAGGTCGATTGCATCTCGTTCTGATTTTGCCCGATGGCAGTAAATCTCTGATCCCTGTGGACTGGACAGATCTGGCCTCGCCGGCACAACCTCAGCAAGTTCGCTCTGCACAGACGGCCGCAACCCTCGGCTCTCTGGAAGACTTGCTTCACGCGCGTGCTGTCGTAGACGCTCTCCTCAGCCGCCTCGCCGCACTGCAAAGCGAGAACCGAAACTCGCCGGCAACCAAGGAGAGCCCCATTGCAAGAAAACAATCTGAATCTCTTCGATCTGCTTCTCCACGAAACCTACCCGTGGGAAACACTGCACGACGAGCACAAAATCCTCGCGATCGAGATCCTGGCACGCCTCATCGCGAACGCAAGCCTACGCCATAACGAGGAGAAGGACCATGAATGATTTCAGCAAAGTGAAACCAAATCATACCCAGCGCGCGGCTTTCGTTTATATTCGCCAATCGAGTCCTTCGCAGGTCGAGTACAACCGCGAGTCCACGGCTCGCCAGTACGCTTTGGTCGAGCAAGCCTGCGAGTTGGGCTGGGCCAAGGAACAAGTGATCGTCATCGACCAAGATCTGGGTCTCTCCGGTTCTGGATCGGCGAAGCGTTCCGGGTTTGCGCGTATGACGGCAGAGGTTGCTCTGGGTCATGTCGGAATCGTGCTCGGCCTCGAAGTCTCCCGCCTGGCACGCAACAATGCCGACTGGTATCGCTTGCTCGATCTGTGCGGCATAACCGACACGCTGATCGGAGATAGCGATGGTGTGTATCATCCGGCACTGTTCAACGATCGTCTCGTGCTCGGATTGAAGGGCACGATGTCGGAAGCAGAACTGCACATCCTGCGGGCACGACTCGACGGTGGCATCCGCAATAAGGCCGCCCGTGGCGAACTGCGCCGAGGCTTACCCGTGGGTTTCGTTTGGGGAGAAGAAGACGGCGAAGTTCGTTTTCATCCCGACGAAGCTGTGGTCAGCACTATCCGCACGGTCTTTTCTAAATTCACGGAACTGGGATCGGTCCGCAAGGTCTGGCTTTGGTTCCGCTCCGAGGGTCTTTCCTTCCCTCTGCGCGCCCACATGAAAAGTGAGATCCGTTGGGTCGCTCCGACTTACACTGCCCTCCATCATGTGCTCACCAATCCGGTGTATGCTGGCGCTTACGCCTACGGAAAATCTCGTCATCAACGTTATGTCGATGAACAAGGAATGCTCCGAAGACGAACTCGTCATTTGCCGATGGCCGAGTGGTCCGTACTTCTTCCCGAACACCATCCCGGGTGCATCGATTGGGCGACGTTCCAAGCCAACCAAGCACGCATCGACACCAACATTCATCCCCAACCCCATCAAGCAGGAGGTGCCGTGAGAGAAGGTGCCGCACTGCTGCAAGGGCTAGCCACGTGTGGAAAGTGTGGTCGCCGACTGCACACTCACTATCGCGGCAGAAACTCGTCACCCGGCTACCATTGCGCCGGCAAGGATATCGTCCAGGGACGGGGCGTGTACTGTCTCAACGTCGGCGGCGTGCAAATCGATCAGGCAGTGGTGGAAGCCTTTCTCCGAACGGTGACGCCCGCGGCTGTGGAAGCAACGCAACTGGCCCTACAACAACTCGAAGCGGACCAGGATGCAGCGCTGGGTCAGTGGCGTCTGGCATTGGAACGTGCTCGCTACGAAGCAGAACGTGCGGAGCGCCAGTATCGTGCGGTCGAGCCCGAAAACCGGCTCGTGGCGCGCGGGTTGGAAACCGAATGGGAAAAACGTTTGCGCGATCTCGCTGCTGCCGAA
>JBKPCG010000069.1:0-11154 GCA_046727255.1 Acidobacteriota bacterium
GCTGCACCAAGTTGTTGAATGAACATCATCGTTCCAGATCACTCCTGGATGAATGGTACTGCGAGACTCTAAATCGTTTTTACGCGGTTTTTTGTTTCGGCTTTGCCGAGAACCCAAATTGCTGTTGTGTCGACTCCGTTCATCTAAGCGCGCCCGAGTGGACCAGCAATCCACGAATGTGGTGCTCAATGAAAAGCACCACAGCCACTACCACGATTAAGCTGCAGATCACAATCCACGTGTTCCCATTCGTTCGCCTTACCACCTGATGCTCCACTTTGCAGGTTGTTACGATCGAGTCTCGTCCAATAGCGGCAATCGGAAGCGATACTCTTAACAGCGCACAATGTTGTCGCCGTGACTGCCTTTCGTCGCGTTGCGGGTATCCACCACCAAGGATGCGTGCTGCACGATCCAGGCGTAATCGTAATCCGAATGATCTGTGACGATCAGCACGCAGTCGTATTTGGGTACGTCGTCCATGGGTACGCATTTCATCTGCAGATCGTAATGGCGCCCTTTGCCGATAAACGGAAAATAGGGATCGTTGTAGCTGACTTGAGCGCCATCCTTCTGCAGCAGCTCAATAATGGTCAGGGCCGGAGACTCGCGCAGGTCATCGATGTCTTTCTTGTAGGCCACCCCCAGCACCAGCACTTTGGCGCCGTTAAGAGCTTTCCGTTGTTGACTCAGAGCCCTGCTGACGCATGAGACCACGTGATAGGGCATGGCACTGTTGATCTCTCCGGCCAGTTCGATGAAGCGTGTCTGGAAATCCCACGCCTTCGCTTTCCACGACAGATAATACGGATCGACGGGAATGCAGTGTCCGCCCAGGCCGGGGCCGGGATAGAAGGGCTGAAAGCCGAAGGGCTTGGTCGAGGCAGCCTCGATGACTTCCCAAATATCCAATCCCATGCGCAATGACAAAAGTTTCAATTCATTGACCAGGGCGATGTTCACGCAGCGGTAAATGTTTTCCAGCAACTTAGTCATCTCGGCGACGGCCGGGGAGGACACCGGGACGACTCGGTTGAAGATTGTCCCGTACAGCGTCGCAGCCAGTTCTGAGGCTTGGGAATTCAGGCCTCCTACGACTTTCGGGATGTCACGACGCGCGATGCTGTCATTGCCTGGGTCCTCTCGTTCCGGAGAAAAGGCGACAAAAAACTCATTCTCTCCGTTAGCCGTTGCGTCGCGGGCAGCCTTCAAACCGCAGCCATTGCCTTCCTCCAAGATTGGAACAAGCACTTCCTCCGTGGTGCCAGGATAGGTCGTGCTCTCGAGGACCACCAATTGACGGGCACGTAAATGGGGCGCTATGGCGCGGGAAGTATTGGTAATGAAACTGAGATCAGGCTCTCGATATTCGTCCAGAGGCGTGGGCACACAGATGATGATGGCATCCATTTCGGTCAGGCTCGAAAAATCTGCGGTCGCACAGAAACCTTGCGAGCGCGCCGCCTGGATCTCTGTAGGTGGAATTCGACAGATGTAGGATCCACCGGAGGTGAGAGTTGCGACCTTATGCTGGTCGATGTCAAAACCCGTTACTCGAAATTTCGCTTCCGTGTAGAGCAAAGCAAGTGGCAGGCCCACATAACCGAGACCGATTACACCTACCCGCGCTTGGCGCGTTTCAATTCTGGTTTTGAGCTCTGAGAATAGACTGACGGCGCTGGTGCAAGTACTCATACGATGATCTCCTCTATCGAAAAACCGATGCCCATACTTAATGTGAGTAGTGAAGAGCTTCTGTCGTTAGCTCGGCTGCTGGCGTTCGCTCGCCTTCTGCAGGGGACTCCCACTTAATCAGCTTCAGATCCAACACAAAGATGGAGTAGATAACCGGGACAAGCAGCAGCGTCACAAACGTCGCGATCGTGAGACCACCAATCTGGGCATAGCAGAGAGGTTCCCAAAGGGGTCCCCCGTGAATGGCCAAGGGTATAAGACCGAGCACAGTCGCTCCGACCGTGATCATCACCGGGCGCAATCGCACTATGCCGGCATCGAGCAGAGCTTCTCGTAAAGGCTCCCCTCTCTCGTGCGCTTCTTCGATGAAGTCGAAGAGAACGATGACGTGACTGACGATCACGCCCACCAGGCTTGCGACTCCCAGGAACCCCATAAATCCGAAGGGCTGACCCATGACGACCAGGCCCGCGAGAGCCCCTGTCATTCCATATGGGATTGCAGCGAAAACGAGAAGCGGCTTGACGGCGCTTCGGAACTGCACAACCAACGCAATGTAAATCAGCAGCACGGAGATCGTCATGACCACGCTAAGTTCCTTGAAACCTTTCTGCTGTTCGTCGTATTCGCCTCCGATCTCGAGGAAATAGCCGGAAGGCAGGTTCTTCTGAAACTCCTTGATTTTCGGCAACAGCGGCGTGAGCACTTGAGAGGGTAAAACACCCGGAATCGGGAACGCGGATACCGTAACCGTCCGGAATTGATTGCGACGCTTGATTTTCGATACCGCCATTTCCGTTGTGACGTTCGATACCTGTCTCAGAGGTACGCGTTGATTGCTCGTCAGAGAGTATACGTACGCATTTTGTATGTCAGAGAGTCCGGCGCGTTCCTCCATCCGCAAACGAACGGCGATGGGGATTTGTTTGTCAGCTTCCCTGTAGGTTGACACAGGTAATCCACTTTCCGCTGCGGCGGATGAGAGGGCTATGTCCAGATTCGTGATCCCGGAGAGGTTGGCGCGGTCCGGGTCAACCTTGAGCCGGACATTCATCGCAGGCTCTCCCCAGTCGTCTCGCACCCGAGTCGCATTTGGTTGGGCCCGAAAGACTGTCTGGAGTTCGCCAGAGAGACGGTGCAGAACGTCGATTTCCGGACCTGAAATTCGAATAGAAACGGGAATGCCAACGGGCTTGCCGGTCTCGAGCTGCCGCACATCGACCCGGGCTCCCGGGACTTCGCGGCTCAGCGCCGTCTGCAGCGGCCCAACCAGTTCGTTGGTCAAGTGCTTGTCGGCAACCTCGACGAGGATTTGCGCATAATTCAGCTGTTGTCGCTCGGGATCGACGGAGAACCAGAATCTGGGACCTCCGCCTCCGACAAAGGTGGTCAATGATTTCAGAACGTCTTTCTGATGATGTTCGTTGCCAAAGCGTTCGGACTCTTGCCGAATGACAGTTTCTGCTCGTTGTGCCACGGCGTCCGTTGCACCCAGCGGGGCATCAGGCGGAAGCCAGACATCCACATACGAAAGGTATGACAGGTCCTTTGGGAAGAACTGCGGCTTCAGCATTCGAAAAAACACTCCGCCCAACACCAGAACGATGAGCGAGCCCGCGAACGTACCCCAACGATGTCTGAGCGCGAAATTACCTACCCGGTAATAGAGCGCGGGGAACCCGTGCTTCCGCCGCTCCAACATGGGCGGCTCCAGACGTTTGGGCGGTTTAATCATGTAATACGCAATTAACGGGATAAAGGTGAAAGAAACGATGACGGAGGCGATCAGTGTGCAGGTCATCACAACCGGCAGGCTGTACAGGAAGAAGCCTGTATCGCCGCTCAGCATCAGGAACGGGAGATACGCGACTATGTTCGTGATGGTGGCAAACACAATCGCCTTCGCCAGCTTCGTCGGCCCAATCCAGGATGCGAGATCGCGCGGAGAACCCGAACCCAACTCGCGTTTGATCGCGTCGCCTGCTACAACAGGCATATCGACCAACAATCCGAGCGCGATGATCAAAGTCGCAATCGAAACTTGTTGAATGTCAATCCCAAGAACGTGAACGATCCCGAAGGTCATCGCCAGCGTCAGGGGGATGGAGGCTGCCATTAGCATCGCGGCACGCCAGTCCCAGAATCCAACCAGGGCGACGATTACGACGAGGACAATGGCCTCATAGAGACTGCCCATCAACAGACTCACAAGCTCCTTCACTTGCCGCGGCTGGTCCGACGTACGAGCCACAATAAGGTCCGCTGGAAGTTGCGGGCGCACGTTGGCTAGGGCCTTGTCGACCGCCGTGCCAAACTTGAAGATTTGCTCCCCCGATCGCATTTGCACGGCCAAGGTGATGGCACGATTACGATGCCACGATCCGTTCGCATCGCGAGCGACCATATAGTTCGAGTACCGCATGGGCGTCTGATACGCCCGCGATATGTCGACAAGATCGCGCAAGTAAAGCGGTGCCCCACTAGGCGACGATGCCAGGAGCACGTTGCCAATATCTCTTGTGCTTTTGAACTCGGCGGTTGCGTCAACCAGGACATTTCGTGATTGGGTCTGGACGATTCCACCTGGAGCCGTCACATTCCGCGCGTTGAGGATGTCCTTGATCTTCGTCGGCTGCAATTTCAACGCTGCCAGTCGCGCGTCCGAGTACTCTAGATAGATCTCTTCCGGCAGAACACCCACACGCTGAACCTTCGCTACCTCTGGTACACGTTGCAGCGTGCGCTGGATCAGATCGGTGAAGTCATCAAGCTGCCGATACGAATACCGGTTATTGGCTACTTCTGCGATTCGTTCTTTCGTGGATTGAGGATCGCGAATGATAATGGGACCCCACGCGTCGGGATGAAAGTCGTATTCTTGCAGCCGCTTCTCAATGAACTGCTGCCCATACGCGCGGATTTCGTCATCCGACTTCGCCGTCGCAAAATCGATTCCGGAACAGCTTCCGACCGACATGGAACGCACATCACGCGCGAATCCATCCCGCTGGGCCTGCGCCGAGAGGATTACAAATGGACGTTCAATGACGGCTGGTGAGACTGATGCCGGGTAACAGTAGAGAACGGTCACACGCCCACTCGTAATTCCTTGGCGCACTTTCTCAATCGCATCCCGTACACCGCGGGCGCGCAACGCGATTTCAAGGTCTGGAACGGTCGGACTGGCGACGCTCAGCATCAGCGCTGCCGTGTCTCCGAAATCGCTGATCCAGGTAACAGGTCCCGCACCGTCGGGAAGGTCCGTGATCTGGTTCAGTCGTTGTCCAATATCCTGGAACTCCTGCTGGGTGTTCTTGATGTTGTCCAAGAGCCTGACTTGCACAACAGAAATGTTGTCCTGGGTGGTGGACTCCACGCGGTCCACCTTGCTGTTTCCAGTGACGGCTTGCTCGACCTTCCGCGTGACCAACTGTTCAACCTTGTCTGCCGAGATACCTGGCCAGGGGGTGATTGCCAGGGCGATGCGCACAGGAATGTCGGGGTCCTTCCGCTTGGGCATGTTCATGTACCCGAACACGCCCCAGGCCAGAGTTGCGAACAATGCGACCCACGCAATCTGCCGGTTCTTGACAAAGAATTGCGCAACGTTACGACTGTTGTTGGAGTTCTCAGCTTTCATTGAAGGACCTCTACCCGCTGGCCATCTTTAAGCAGATTGGCGCCGGTTGTGATGATGCGTTCTCCGGTTTGCAGCCCGCTGACTACGGTGATTTCACTGCCATTCACCGTGCCGATATCTACGCTGTGGAGGCGAGCGACTTCTCCGGCACTCGAGTTGGAGACGACGAACACGCCATATTTCCCGTCTTTCGCTTGTACGACTGCCGAAAGTGGCAGCAGCAGCACCGGCGTTCGATTTGCGCCGTCGGCATTCGCAAATTGCAAGGAGCCGATCATCCCGACCTTCAGTAAGTGATCGTGATTCGGTATCGCGACTTCGACCTCGAAATTGCGGGTAATCGTGTCCGCCGCCGATGACATGCGACTGATTCGCGCGTGAAATGTGCGTGTGGGGAACGCGTCGATGGCGACATCAACGGGCTGCCCTACCTTTACGGAACGGACAACCGTATCGGGCACGCCGACGACGATCTTTACGGTGTCGGTTTTGGCCACCGCGAATGCGGGGACGCCAGGCCCAACGAACGCGCCGAGCTCGACGGCTTTCTTCACGATGTCGCCGTCGAAGGGCGCAATCAGAGAGGTGTCGCGCAGAGCGATTTCCGCCTCACTCGTAAGGGCACGAGCAGATTTCAGCTGCTCCTGACTTGCATCGTATTGCGCGCGAGCCGAATCGAAGTCGGGCTTCGTGATGCTCTGAGTGTCATACAGATGCGTAGCCCGATCAAAGTCGAGCTTTGCTTTCTGAAAAACAGCTTCTGCAGCCGCTGCTTGCGAGGATGCCTGGTGTACCTTGTCCTCGTATTCAGACGATCGGATGCGGACGAGCATGGCTCCCCGGCTGACCCGATCCCCTTCCGCAACATCGCGCATCCTGCCATCCTGGCCGTGCACCTGTTTGAGCGAAATGACGTATCCGGGAATTCTGAATGCTAGGGGAACTTCCGAATCGGGCGTCACCACCGCCGAGAAACGCAAGCCGTCGGCGCTGAAGCCCGCTTGCTTCTCAATGGCTTGAGCCTGGACCCCCTGTGGGGACTGAATGAGTGGCTTATTCGAGCCACAACCGGCCATAACGAACATCAATGAAAACAATGCGAGTGTGGTTCTCACGTTTATTCCTCTCCCATCGCGCGGCGCAGATCTGCAAGGGAACTCCAATAAGAAGAAAGCGCCTGCTGATACTGAAAAGCGGTTTCCGAACTTCGAGCCTGAGCTTGCAAGAGATCTCTTACGAGTGCTGCTTGTTCTTGGTACTTGTTGCTGGTGACGCGGAATTCCTCGGCTGCGGCTTCATGACCGGTGCGGGTGGCCCTCAGCAATAATGCAGACTCTTTCCACTTGCGGTACTTAGCAGCGACTTCAACCCCGATCTGCGATGCGGCCTCTTGTGCACCGTTACGCGCCTGCGCCAGTGTGTTCGATTTCTCGCGTACTCGATTGTGGCGGCGTCCCCAATCGAACGGTTCCCAAGTCAATGCAAAGCCGGCCACACCGACATTCGTGGGAAGGACCTGCACGTTCTGGACCCCCTGGTAGCTAACCGCGAGACCAAGGTCCGGTATGTATTCGGCCTTCGCAATGCGGCGGTCGTACTCGGCTTGTTTTTCCTTGAGATGAGCCTGGCGGATCTCAGGCCGATTCTGTGACGCCTGTTGGCGCGCCTCCTCCAGGCTCAGAGTAGTCGTGTCCTCCTCAGGAATGAAGTCAACCCGAAAGGGGGTTTCAAGATCCCGTGCCAAGAGTTGATTCAGGTGCTCGTGCTGTGTGGCAAGTCCGTTCGCCGCAACTGACAAGTCATATTTCGCCTTGGCCAAACGAGCATCGACCTCCAAGGCATCTCCTTTGAGCACGGTTTTCTCTGCTATGTAACGCAGCGTAACTCTTTGCGCCTCTTGCAGCGTCTTTACTGCTTCCCCCGCCGCATCCACAGCGGCTTGAGTCGCTACTAGCTCGACGTATGCACTCCGCACTTCGGCCGCGATCTTCTGCCTCTCTGCGCGAACGTCTTCTTTCGCGATCTCGCGCCCAAGTTCCGTCGCGCGAATCCCCAATCCGATCTTGTACTGCTGTGTCAGCGGCTGATCGATGCTGCCGTTCAAGAAGGCTGTCAATCTGGCCGGCGTGTGAACCTTGGCATCTGTTGACGGAATAGGGCCAACTCCCGGATAGGTCCCGAAGGTTCCCTTCGCGAATGTGAAGTCAAATGGCTGCAGCAGTTCGCCACCGAGGACTGAAAATTGAAAATGTGGCAGTCGCTTGCTGCGTATCGTGCTCACCTGGAAGTCATACTTTTGCGCTTCCAAGACTGAGTTCTTCACGAGCCGATTGTTCGACAGTGCAATGGAAACTGCGTCGTCAAGCGTAAGAACTGGGACGTCCTGCGTTGCTTGTTGAGCAAGCGACCCGATCGGCGACGCACAGACAACAATTGTAAGAAGCAGTGCGAGATGGTTCGATTTCATCATTCTTCTACCTGGAACCTCGGCTGAGGCCTGACGGCACTTTGAACTTTGAGCGAATCGTATTGCCGCTCGTGTGCACCAAGATTGCAGGTTCCGTACCAACCTGGACTTCCCCGCAAGTTCTTGAATTAGAAGTACGGGCGTCTAAGAATGCTGAAGAATGCCCAAATCTGGTCGATAGGCGCTGCCCTCATGCGGGCACTCGCCGCAGTGGCGAGCGTTCAACACACTCCGAGAATGATGAGAATCCTGTTCCGAGGTGACACTCTGAAGATAAGTTCGCACTCGGAGTCGAGCCATCCGCGGATGAGAGGAGGATTTAGGTAGTCACGCATTGTTCCGGGTGGAGGGCAATGGGAGAAATCGGAGCCAACGTCGAAACCAATCGAGCCCGTCGTGGTTAGGGCTGCACATTGAACAGCTTTCCAAAAGGTTCAGGAGACGAGGAAAACAGAATGCCCGCGAGCGCTCCCCATTCAAGCTCGCCGGCATTGCCTTAGCGGCAAGAATGGAAGCGTTCGCGGGCATCACGGGCAGTGGAGCTGGTTGACTCCGAAATGCCCAAACCTTGATGCGTGCTGGCCCACAACCATGCCCAATTGTGATCGTGGGCCACTATCAGTTGTACACAGCTGCAGAGTCATTCTGCCGCTGGAACCGCTCGCAGCTGATAACCTCTAGAGACTCAATCGCGGCGCAATATGCGCCTTCCACAGCAGCCGGATCGATACCAAGCAGAGCCGCAGCTTCACAGGCCGAGCGCTTCTCAAGGCCGCAGATCACCAGCGCAGAACGACACAGGACATCGAGTCTCGCGATCGCAACACTTGATTCCTCCACCAAAATCTCACGCCAATCGGAGGACAAAGCCCTATGTCCTCCATGAATGCAGGGGCGTTGTTTGTATGCGAATGATAGTTGAGCCATCCGTCGTTGCTGGATTTGCACTGCGGAGCGGATCGTAGCCAGACAGGCGCACTTCGGGAGCCATTCCTGAAAACCGGGGTTTTCCGACTCGGCCAGTGCGCAAGCGTCGACAAGACACGCAGCCGCTATCGTTTCGTCGCCTGTGAGGAAATTGGCCAGCCACTCCAGCTCTTCGCGATGTTGGCTGAAAACTCTGCCGATGTATTCACGAGCCGGAGGCTCCGGAAGATTCCTGCTTGCTGCACTCATCATGAAATGGATTCCTCTGTGGCTTTGCAATCACGTTTGGAATTAGGCAAGGTTGATGCCAAACCCATCCACTACGCAAGTGGTTGAGTTTAGAGAACAAATAGTCCTTGCCGATGATGCGGGCGGACTAAACCTTGACCGTATGTGGGCACTGGCGTTGTTTTGGGACGGCGTGGCAATATTCGTAGGCAGAGATCTCAGTTGGATGCAAACCAGATTTGATTTGTAAGGAGAACCTGCCAATAATCGGGCCCTCGAATGCCAATTTCCTGTCGTTCAATTACCCGACACGGTGCTCGATGCCCGTCAGGTGTGCTTGATCATCGGCAGCGAGGACGATGCCCGTCTCCGTCCGAATTGACTGGCACTTGCATGTTCGACTTACGCTTGCCAATAAAAGGGAGCTGAAGCCGTTCGCAAACGTCCCGAGAATACGAAGTCTCGGCAACGAACTGAGCTCCGAGCCTCTTGACAAACAAAAGCACCTCTTCCCCGATGGCGTCGATAAACATCACGTCCGTAAGATCGACAACTAATTCCAGTTTGCTATCGCAGCGCGTGACGAGCCCGCGGACTTCCTCAGCTCCCTCGCCGGTGAATCGGCCTTCCAGCCGGCAAATCAAAGCACCGTCTAATTGTTGCGTTTCGACACGTAGCATCATGAGCCCTCTACATTTATTAGCAGCCTCAAATGGCTGGCTATAGTCATCCTTGCATCTGTTTTGCCAGGGACCCTCAGCGCAACGTATTGACACTAAAGGCTATTACGGGGTTATGCCGCCCTTAATAAAATCAGAATAATTGCAGGTACGATCAACGTCTTCATTCTTAAGTCCCCTTTGTAGCCGACTTAGCGCGTGGCCCACGGGGAGGAAGGCATCTTGCTTGCCGAACTACAATTGAGCCTCTAAGTTATTGGGGTATAAGTGTTTAGAGATAAGCCCGATGGCTGCACTAGCCCGTTTGACTTGCCCGTATGCTGGCGGGAGCCCGCATGTTGTCAGGCCGAATAATCGGCGCGAGTGATACTTAGCCTGCGCATCTTGTTCTGCAGCGTAGTTCTCTTAAGTCCGAGGCGCTCTGCCGCTCCACCTTTGCCGGCTATTCTTCCGGACGCGCCTTTCAAAGCATCGAGGATTGCCTGCCGCTCTGCCTGCTCGAAGGTCGACGCTGCTGCAACAACAGTGCGGCCAGCGGATCTGTTCAGCTCTGCTCGTGGCACATTCAGTTCGTCCCCTTGCGTGAGTATCACGCAGCGCTCAATAAAGTTCTCCAGCTCGCGGATATTTCCTGGCCAATCGGCATTCACCAGAGCCTCCATCGCGGGTCTCGGGACAGACCGGATGCGCTTTTGCATACGCCTGGAGAGGCGCGCCACAAAAAAGTGGACCAGGAGTTGAATGTCTTCGCGCCTCTCGCGCAGCGGCGGGATTTCAATGGGAAATACCCGTAGCCTGTAGAAAAGATCCTCGCGAAACTGATTGTTGCGGATCATGCTTTCCAAATCCCGATGTGTGGCCGCAATGAGACGAACATCGACGCGGATGGTTCGAGTACTTCCGAGGCGTTCGAACTCCTGCTCCTGCAGGGCACGCAGAAGCTTTGGCTGCAAATCCATAGTAATGTCGCCGATCTCGTCGAGAAAAAGAGTGCCCCGATCCGCCAGCTCAAACCGCCCTCGCTTCTGGATCAGCGCCCCGGTGAAAGCCCCCTTTTCGTGGCCGAACAGTTCACTTTCCACCAGACCCGAAGGAATCGCCGCGCAGTTCAGGCGGACAAATGTGCGCTCCCGCCGCGGGCTGAGATTGTGAAGCGCTCGGGCCACTAGCTCCTTGCCCGTACCGGTCTCGCCGTGCAGTAACACGGTGGAACTGGTGGGAGCAACGATCGTGACCTGGTCCAGCACTTTACGTATGGCGGCGCTCTTGCCGACTATGTCTTCGAAGTTGAATTCAGATTCGATTTCCGATTCAAGATAGAGCCTCTGCTCTTCCAGATCGTCGCGCGACGCGCGGAGCCGTCCGTAGGCCAGAGCATTCTCTAATACCAATGATGTCTGGGTGCCGATCTGCGACAGCAGGTCGCGATCCGCCTCGTTAAACCCATCAGCCCTGCGACTGCCCATGGTCAACAGGCCCAGGGGCCCATCGGCACCCATCAGTGGCATCACGACGGC
>JBKPCG010000070.1:0-6870 GCA_046727255.1 Acidobacteriota bacterium
ACACCTTGCGACGCCAGATTCACGAATTGGAACTGGACATCAAGTCATTGCGAGTGGCTCGCCGACGTCCGCCCTTAAGCGAGCGCGCTCTTGTCGCTCAGAAGAACGCAAGAGCAAAGAATTAGGGAACTCGACGTTCACTCTGATCAGCCCTGTCCAACCTGAATAGTTTCAACAGAGACCTGCTAAGCGTATCCAAGAGAGCGGGAATAGACTCTGTTCGCTGTGTAGAATACCGACTGTAAATGTCCGTCACGATTGAGCTGCAGAACATTGGGTGACGCGCCCACGAGACGCGAAATCGCAGCTGTAGTTGAGCACGTGCTGAGCGACAGACCTGGATTGTGGCGCGTAACGATTCTGGGCTCCCGGGCCACTGACACCTGGGATATGAAAGTTGAAGGCCCCAAGGGCTATGAGCGTTCGTACACATTGATCGGCAGCGCCGGAGAGCAGCAGCCACAGGTCGTGGGGAACATGCTAGCGAAGCTCTTGCCGCCTAAGACTGTTTAGTCCTATTGCCGCCCCGCTCTACGCCGCTGAAACGCTGACCGGCGTTGCGCTTCCTGTGACAGGTGTGTTCGGGCGTACGACAAAACATCTTTCCAACCTAAAATCCCTCTGTAGGGGTCCATTCGCGCACATACGTGCTCTGTCCAAGGCGTCGATTCGCGTCATGGGCTGGGCTAGAGAATGAACGGTTTTTTGCTTCAATCGTCGGTTGGGTGTCAATCGCACCGCACTTAATACAGTGTGCTTTTCTTGCGCAGCTGGTGGATAATCATCGCGATGCATGCGGAAGCAGTTAGACTCGGCGCTCGTCCCTCCAAGTTCGGTTTGATGAGTGACGCGCACTGTACCATGAAGTGTGAGGAATGCGGTGTGTGCTATCGAGTCCATTATGACAGGGACGCGGAGGGATCGGTTACGCATTGGAGCTTGCTAGCTCAGGAAATCATTACAGCTCGCCATCCGGATCACACAGATAACGTCGTCCTGAACCGGTTAGACTAGTGTTAGGCCGATGAAAGGCATCCCTCGATCCATCTCGATGAAATCAAATTGCTCGTTTTGAACGGGCAGGACATGATCTAAACAGAGGGCGTCTAGAGGGGCGATAGTTCATCCTCCTTCTCCTCCCTTTTCCCCGTAGC
This sequence comes from Acidobacteriota bacterium, assembly GCA_046727255.1. Lineage (GTDB taxonomy): Bacteria > Acidobacteriota > Terriglobia > Terriglobales > Acidobacteriaceae > Acidiflorens. The sequence goes on from JBKPCG010000070.1 coordinate 1,155, forward strand.
AAGTCTCCTCTCCAGGAACTCCCGCGCCAGATCCTTGCCACCTAGGCCGAACGCAATCGCCAAGCCGAGCATCACTGCTCCAAACGCGGTCCCAAAAGCAATCAGCATCGTCTCTTCTGCAACTCCCAAGACCTCGAACACCATCGACAACGCAAAGATGCTGATGATGATCCGGATCGAAATACTCAACAGTCGCGACGACCGAAAGTTCGCATTGACCGCTGCCAGCAGTACTGCACGGGAGAAGAAGCTCGCCGCCAACAATCCGAAAAAGAGAATGGCCAGGGACACAAACAGCCGAGGCAGGAAGAGAAAGAATCGCGAGATGTACTCCTGCAAACCCACGATCCCGAGTACGCTCACGCCCAGGAGAATGAAGCCCACCCACGCCACCCAAAAGACAAACCGGCTCAACAGTTCCGTCGAAGACGGTAGTGCCGCCTGTTTCAGCAGCTGGGTTGCGCCTGAGTTTTCGGAGAGCTTGGAAAGTCTTGTCAGGCGCAGGATACTTCGCACCAGCACCTTCAAGAGGTAGGCGATCACCCATCCTACGAAAGCAATGATTAACATCACGATCAGACGGGGCAGGTAGTGCGCAAAGCCTCTGGCCAGCTCCTGCGAGGCCTGCGTCAGTTCAGTGATGATGATTTCCCGCATTGGCGTCTCACTTTCTGTCAGCCCAGACTTCGAGCAGGTACGGCTTCAGACGTTCGAACTCGCCGCAAAGAGATTCCACACTTCTCTCGATGTCTTCCCCGGAACCCTCTCGATTTTCCAGCAAAAAGGTCAACGCTCTTCCACGGTACAGAGGAACCAGGGCCTGAACAATATGGTCACGACTGATGACGGATCGGTGATACGAAGCCGCGAACTCAAACACGGTCTTGGCCCACACGTCCGCTGGATAGTTGAAATCGCTAACGTCCAGATTCGCGATTCTTTGCAGTTCGGAAAGTGTCGACGCCGAGAGGATCGACCGGAAAAGGGGTTCCAGTTCGGCGACGCCGGTGGCAAACATCTCCTGCAGCTGCTTGCGGTTTACGCGGACAGGCTCCAGCATCACGTCCGATTGAGAGCCGATAGTGGGCACAGATTGAGAGCCCGTGATCGTACTCCAAAGCGGAAAATTGCCATCCAGGGACGAGAACAGCGCGCCGACTGTCTGGCGCATCGCTGCAAGTAAATCGCGAGCACTTCGATCCGGCTGCGCCTTCGTTCCCAGGAAAGCCTCACACACCCGGTATTTTCCGGTCGTGGCGGTGATGGTGAGGCAGATTTCTGCGCCGATTCTGCCCCAGTCGTCATTCCAGATCTCTTTCGCCAGAAAGTCTGTCGCGAGACGGCCGGAGATAGCGAATTCCGACGCGTAGGGCTCACGGATTCTGTAACCGTAGATTGCGCGCGTCATGGGGTAAAGCAGATTTCGCATGAGGGCGCCTTCGAACTTCTGCCTGCGATAGACGGGGGAAACCATGTCGAAGTTGTCGTTGAAGACAGGACGCGCGAGCCGCTGGAGCCAGTCGGGTTCTATGGTTGTCGAATCGGGTGAAACCAGCACACAAGCCTTGGCGCGCAGCAAGTCGGCGGCCGCCAGGATCGTCCGCAGCGCCGTTCCGGGCTCTGGACTGCGCGCATACCGAGTGCTAATGGAGTGCAAAGTGCGTAACGCATAGACTTTCGACACGTTCCACACGTCATCGATCGAGGCGCCCGTTACCCGTTCTGGAGTCCCGTCTTGCGATCCCCCATCGGCATTAATGATTACGACTCGTTCGCGGGGAAAGCACTTGAGAATGCCGGCCTGAATAGCCCGGATGACGGGATCAATGGTCTTGGCATTGTTATGGGTCGGCAGGCCCACCACGATGTCTACCTCGCCTACGTTGATGAGCTGGCGAAGAAAATCATCTGTCAAAAGGGTCTCTTCCGCCAATTCAACCTCCGAACGAAGCATCAAAACTGTGAGTCAGTGTGCGCGTTTCCAAACGAGACTGCTAACATCCCGTCCGATCAGATCCGTCGCAGACGGAACCAGTAAAACTGGTAAGGGCCCATGGTTAAAAGGTAAGGCAGATCACCGACGCGAGGAAAGATATTCTTGCCAAACATCTCGATCAGAATATTTCCTTTGTAGCGTCCCAGATCCAGCTCGACCGCTTGTGCTGCGCTGGAGAGATTGTTCACGATCAAAAACGTCTCCTTGCCCAACTGCCGGACATAAGCCAGTACTCGGTGATTCGCCGGGTGGAGAAACTCGATCGAGCCAGAGCCGAACACTGGACTTGAACGGCGAATTTGAATGATGTGCTTCATCCAGGAGAGCAGCGAATGCTCGGTCCGCTTTTGGGATAATACATTCACCGCCTGATAGCCATAAACGGGGTTGAGAATCGGCGGTGAATAAAGCCTTTCTGGATCAGCTATAGAAAAGCCTCCATTCCAGCCGCCGCTCCACTGCATCGGAGTTCGTACTCCATTGCGATCTCCCAGGTAGATGTTGTCCCCCATGCCGATCTCATCCCCGTAATAAATAATAGGAGTCCCGGGCAGCGACATCAGCATGCCATTCATCAGTTCGATTCGCCGCCGGTCATTGTCAAGCAGCGGAGCGAGGCGTCGCCGGATGCCGAGATTCAACCGCATCGTCTTATCGCGAGCATAGATGTCATACATGTAATCGCGTTCAATATCGGTAACCATTTCCAGCGTCAATTCGTCGTGGTTGCGCAGAAAGAGGCACCACTGACAGGAGGCGGGGATCTCTGGCGTCCGTTGCATGATTTCTGTAATCGGCTTGCGGTCTTCCAGCCGTAGACCCATGAACATTCGCGGCATCAAAGGAAAGTGAAAGGCCATGTGAAATTCATCCCCGTTGCCAAAGTAGGGACGAAGATCGGCCGGCCACTGGTTGGCTTCCGCCAGCAGCATCGCGCCCGGGAATTGATCATCGACTTTCTTGCGCAGTTCCCGGACCACCTGATGAGTCTCTGGCAGGTTCTCGCAAGACGTCCCTTCCCGCTCAATCAGGTAAGGGACAGCATCCAGCCGAAACCCATCGACTCCGAGTTCCAGCCAGAACTTCATGACATTCCACACCTCTTCGCGTACTGTGGGATTGTCGTAATTCAGGTCCGGCTGATGACTGAAGAAGCGATGCCAGTAATAGGACTTGGAAATTGGATCCCACGCCCAGTTCGACATCTCGGTGTCGATGAAGATAATCCGGGTTCCACGATAGCCCGTATCGGTATCGGACCACACATACCAATCACGTTTTGGATTGTCCTTAGAACTCCGGGATTCCAAAAACCAGGGGTGTTGATCGGAAGTGTGGTTCGCCACCAGCTCGACAATCACCCGGATGCCACGGTCATGAGCACTCGAAAGGAACGTCTTGAAATCGTCCAAAGTTCCGTAGTTCGGATGAATCGATCTGTAATCGGAAATGTCGTAACCATCGTCCCGCAAAGGGGAGGGAAAAAACGGCATCAGCCAGATTGCATTCACCCCAAGTTCTTGCACGTAATCCAGCTTTTGGGCGAGACCCTGAAAATCGCCGATTCCGTCGCCATTGCTGTCATTAAAAGTGCGCACGTGGATCTGATAGATAATCGCGTCTTTATACCAACCTGCTTCGCGCTTCAATGGCAACCGTGCTCCTTCCTAATAATGGCCGGCTCGCCTGGTGCCGACGTTCATAGAATAGCAATGCCTGCGGCGATCCGCCTCGTAAGAGCAAGCAGAACTTTCCCAGCATGTTTCAGGCGCAAGTCAGAACGTCTGTGCGCCGCGATAAGGATCGATTCCTTGCGTGAAGACCGTTGGCTGCGTATCTTAACCTGAGTGAAATTCCCGCGATCCAGCGGAATCCTGCTCCACATCACTTCCCTGCCGGGCCGTTTTGGCGTGGGCGACCTGGGTCCCTGTGCCTACGAATTTGCCGATTTTCTTGCGTCCGCCGGGCAGAAGTTATGGCAGGTCCTGCCGCTGAATCCGACCGGGTATGCTGACTCTCCCTATCAGTGTTTCTCTGCCTTCGCCGGAAACCATCTGCTACTCAGCTTTGAGCGCCTGCGCGAGGCGGGCATCCTGGAAGCCTCCGATCTGGCCAGCCTACCGTTTCAGGAGGACTGCGTTGACTACGGGCCCGTCATCGACTTCAAGGTCGGGGTTCTGCGACGCGCAGCGCAAGTGTTTTTTGCCGACGCCGCGCGCGCCGATCGAGTAGTCTTCGAACGCTTCTGCGAAAACTCTGCCTCATGGCTCGACCATTACGCGCTCTTCATGGCCTGCAAAGATGTTCACCCGGACAACACCTGGGCTACGTGGGACCCGCCGATTCGCCGCCGTGAGCCTCTGGCAATCCATGAGTGGTCGGCAAAACTCGCGCCCGGGATCCAGGCCCACAAGTACTGGCAGTTTGAGTTCTTTCGTCAGTGGGAACAACTAAAGGCCTACTGCCAGGAGCGCGACATTCGCGTGATGGGGGACATCCCGATCTATGTCGCGCACGATAGCTCCGACGTCTGGGCCCATCCCGACCTGTTTCAGCTCAACGACCACGGTCTTCCGACTGCGGTCTCGGGAGTGCCACCCGACTACTTCAGTGCCACGGGCCAGCTGTGGGGGAATCCCATTTATCGCTGGGACGCACTCGCCGCCAACGGATATGCGTGGTGGATCGAGCGTCTCCGGGCGTCTCTGAACTGGTTCGACATGGTCCGCCTCGATCACTTCCGCGGATTCGAAGCCTATTGGGAAATACCCGCCGGTGAGACAACTGCCACCAACGGCCGCTGGATCAAAGGACCGGGAGCGGAGTTGCTCTCAGCTCTACAGAATGCCATTGGAGAACTCCCGATCGTGGCGGAAAATCTGGGCGTGATTACTCCGCCGGTGGAAGAACTTCGCCGGCAATTCGGACTACCCGGCATGAGCCTGTTGCAGTTTGCGTTTGGCAATGATCCCCAGGGCCCGTCATTTCGTCCGCATAACTATAGCCGTGATCTCGTCGCTTACACCGGTGGACACGACAACGACACCACCCTAGGCTGGTGGTCGAGTTCCGGCGCTGGTGACAGCACCCGCACCTCAGAAGATGTCCGAAAAGAACGCCAGTTCGCCCGCGATTATCTCGACTTGCGAGATGACAACGAAATTCACTGGGTCATGATCCGCGCCGTGCTCTCCTCCGTTGCAGATGTAGCTATTGTTCCCTTGCAAGATGTGCTGGGTCTGGGCAGCGAGGCACGAATGAATCTTCCCGGTACAACTAGCGGCAACTGGAAGTGGCGCTATCGGCCTGGCGTTCTGACTAATGCCTTGGCTGCAAAACTTCGATCCGTCACCACCATCTACGAGCGTTAGGAGGCTCCACGGAAAAAGAATATGGAGCGGGATTGTTGTTGCCAAATCCACGGAGTCTCATTGATCGGAATCGAAGCGCTGAATTGTGTGAGGCGTCTCTAACAACGGTGCGAACGGGACTTTGAAGACTGGACCTCTACGGTATCCAGATAGCGACCTCTCGTTCGATTCGTCGCTCCGTTGAGATCAGAGCTGAACACAGGCGTAGGAGTTGATTTCGCAGCACAGCTGAATCTCTTCGAATTCTGGGGTTGTCCAGTGCATAACGTCTCCTCTTCTGTAATAAAGCGCGCTAGGGCAGCAGGCCGTAGACGACGAGCCGCTTATGAGTGGTGAAATAAACCTTGCC
>JBKPCG010000071.1:0-6584 GCA_046727255.1 Acidobacteriota bacterium
TTGAAAAAGTCACTCACCAGAAAATGGCCGAAAAAACTTTGCGCTATGATGCCCTACAAACGACTTTCTCGATTCGGGTAGACATTTTCTATCCCCCAAATTTCGGCTGTTTTGAGAAAAATGGACTTTTTCAACAGCCACGCGATTTATCGTCAATCATCCTGCATACCTTGATGAACACATCAAACGATACACTCGAGCCAGCGGAGAATTTGAGCTTGCATTCGGTCGCGAGCCTAGATCCGGTGACATGCTTCGTTTTGAAGATGTGTATATGATGCACAGCCCAGGCAACTATTCGCGCCAATTTGGAAGTTTTGTCGAAGCGTGGCGGCGCCAACTACCACAGTTGACGTGCGCACTGAAGTTCGAAGACGGACGGTTGTTGAGGCGACTGGCTCCTGAAAGGCGCGGCGAGCAACCAAAGTGGGAAGAAGACGACAGAATTCAGCCGGATGTGCGCTGGCTAAAAATTCCGGAAGTCATCTCGAATACAGACATTGAGACCCTACAGACGATTACGGCGTTGGTGTTTCTGGGTTGGGCGACGTCAAACACCAATGCAGGCGCGCGACCGATGAGGAGTTGCAGCGTGAAGAAACAGAATCGCCCATCGAAGAACCGACAGGATTCATGCTTGCAAGGCAAAGATTCTGCGAAATGCTGGTGGAAGTGATGGGGGCGTGAACGGGACTGGCCTCAGCTCTCCTGACTGCTCCGGTCGCCTCTAGCCCCCCGGTTCCAAAGCCGCTGACCCCTTTTGTTCAGCTTAACTCCGCTCCTTATGCGTGCTCTCCTAGCTAAGCTAGGGGGTTGGGGGGTGAAGCGTGAGGCCACAAGTCCTCAATACTATTGATTGGATGGTGATGAATTCGGCATCTGCGCGGTGGCGGTTCCTTCCGGATAAATCAGAACTTCAACACTCCCGCCCTCCGGCACTTTGTCAGATTTTCCCAGGCCAATCGTCTTGATCTTCGTATCCTTCAACTTGAAGTTCTTGACCAGATAATCGCGAACAACCATGGCCCTCGCTTCGGTCAGAAGATGGTTGCTCTGGCTGTCGCCCTTCATATCGGTATAGGCCGCAATTACGGCCAACCCAAAAGGGTTGGACTGTAAAAACTCTCCGGTTTCATTCAGTGTCTTTTCGTTCTTGAGCTTGGCGGTATCCGGCTTGTCGAAAATCTTCTTGGCCTCATACTCAAATTTCTTCTCGGCTGGCTTGTCCGGCAATTGCGAGACCTCGTTCTTCTTCAGGTCGGCTGCGCTCTGGTACCCTCGTTCTTTGAAAAAGCCCCGCAGAAAAAAGTTGTGCTTCAGGGCCTCCATATCCTCTTTGAATGCGTTCGTGCCGGCATTCACGTTCTGATAGATCTTCTTGTCATTGATCAAGGCCCCGATTGAGCCCTGACCTTGGTTGACTTTCGTTGTGATCGAGTTGAGATTACTGGCTGTCTGATTGACGTTGTCGATCGCGCCCTTGGTGGTATCGAGCACCTCGCTCGTCTTGTTGAGCAGATCGGAGATCTGCAGTGGCGGTTGCCCCTGAATTGTGTCGCCGTTCTTTACTTTGGGTGCCTGTTCCGAGCCAAACGAAATCTCAACAAACTTGTCGCCGACCAGGCCTTCTGACCGGATAGTGGCTACGGAATCATTCTTAATGACGTTCCGGGTCGGTCCCGCCATGTCCATCAGAACGCGCACTTTTTCATTTGGCCGCATCGGCAACTGGATCAACCGCACCGTTCCCTCGTGAATGCCTCCGACGCGAACCTCGGCGCCGCCATTCAGGCCGGCAACATTCTGGAATTCCGCTTGCAAACGATATGTCGAATGAAAGAGGAACTGCTTCTTTCCGATCCAGAAGACTCCCGCGGCAAAGATCAGCAACGTTGCGACAATGAAAATTCCTAGCCGAAATGCTCTGGACATAAGCTCACCTGAGACCGTTACCGAAGAATTGCGAGACCAACTCATCTTTACTGTGTTCCAACTCATCAAAACTGCCTTCCGCCTGGATGCTGCCGTTGTGCAGCAGTATCATGTGGTCCGAATAGGCCTTCGCCCCATGAACGTCGTGCGTAACCACAACGGCGCTCATCTGGCGTTTCTGCTTCAGTTCCACAATCAGCTTGCCGATTTCCGCCGCGGTAATCGGATCGAGGCCGGCGGTGGGTTCATCAAAGAGCAGAATCTCGGGATCGAGGGCGAGTGCCCGCGCCAGCCCCACCCGTTTCTGCATGCCCCCGGAAATCTGCGACGGCAACTTCTCGCGATCCTGTTCCATTCCAACCTCGCCAAGGAGCTCACGCACGCGCTTCTTCTGCTCCTGGACTGACATCTCCGAATGCCGGCTGAGGGGAAACGCCACGTTTTCTTCAACCGTCAGAGAGTCATAAAGAGCCGCCTGCTGGAACAGGAAGCCGATCTTCTTTCTGACTTCATTCAGCTGTTTCTCATCGACCTTCGTCATCTCTTTATCGGCAATGCGGATTGAACCGGAGTCGGCCGTCTGCAAACGAATCAGCAGTTTCAACAGCACGCTCTTTCCACCTCCACTGCGGCCGATGACGGCCACAGTCTCGCCCTGCACCACCTGCATGCTGATTCCGTTCAAGACCTTTTGTTTCCCAAACGCCTTGCGAAGGTCCTGAATTGCGATCGCGGGATGTTGTTCGCTGCTCATCGCCATTATCCCCAGACCGTGATGATCAATCGAACCAGAACGACATCGGCCAGAACCACGAAGAGTGAAGACAACACGACTGAGCTCGTGGCCGATCGCCCTACTCCCTCGGTGCCTCCTTGCGTCCGCATTCCCTGAAAACAAGCGACAATTCCGATGATGAAGCCAAAGACCATGGTCTTGAAGGTTGGCGGAATGAAATCGCTAAACAGCATGTTCTTGAAGCCGTTCTCTAGGAATAGGCGTAGCGAAATGGGTTCCGTTAGCGTGTTGGCGACCCAGCCCATGATGATGCCGCAAAAGTCCGACGCTAGGGTGAGTAGCGGAAGCATCAGAATGCAGGCCAACACGCGAGTTGCAACCAAGAACTTGAAAGGATCAATCGCAGAGGCCTCCATCGCATCGATTTGCTCGGTGACTCTCATCGATCCGAGTTGAGCTCCAATGCCTGCTCCCACTCGACCGCTCACCATCAAGCCGGTAATGATCGGGCCACTCTCCTTAATGAGGGAAAATACGATCACCGCCGGAAGGAAGGACTTGGCCCCAAAACGCACTAAGCTGTCGCGCGTCTGCAATGACATGACGACACCCGTAGCCGCTCCGGCCAGGGCGATCAACGGCAGCGACTTCGACCCAATCTCGTCACACTGACGGAGGAGTTCGCGGAATTCATAAGGGGGAACCAAGGCGGCGCGCAGGAGCCGCATCACGAAGATGCCCAACTCGCCAAACCATTCAAAAACTGAAACAAATAAGTGCTTGGGCAAGCTAAGTCGCAGCCGGTTGCACACCAGCGTGCCAGAGATGGCGGTAGCGACAACAAAGATCGCGAGGTACATTTGAGATGACTCCCGGCATCGGCGGCGAAGAAGCCTCCCTTAATGGACCTATCCAAGGCGATTGGACTCGGCGAGGAGTCGGGCGGTTGTCTTCGTGGCGGAAATCTTTGCGATCTTCTGCGTTCCAGTTTCGTCAATCCATTGGTCGTAATGAAGTTACGCCACGTTTTGATAGCAGTGGCGTATTACGGCAAATGCTGTATTGTTTGCCTTCGGAACCCAGTAGGCAGCGCCCCGAGGGGAAGCACGTAATCACAGAATAAAGCGGCGCGCTATACCATAGGGCGTGAATCTTCCTGTGAACCCGCCGCTTTTGCCGATGCTTGCCAAGCGCGTGGATGAATTACCGTCCGGTGAAGACTGGATTTTCGAACCTAAGTGGGATGGCTTTCGCGCCCTGGTGTTTCGGGATGGGGATGAAGTCCTCGTCCAAAGCCGCGATGAAAAACCCCTAAATCGTTATTTTCCTGAACTCCTGGAGCCATTATGCTCGGCATTGCCTCCTCGGTGCGTCCTCGATGGAGAAATTGTCATCGTCAAAAATAATGAACTCGACTTCGACGCACTGCAGCTGCGCCTGCATCCGGCCGCATCGCGGGTAAATCTTCTGTCCCGACAAACCCCATCATCCTTCGTATTCTTCGACTTGCTTTGCCTTGGTGACCGCGATCTTCGGGGCGAGCCTTTCCAGACTCGGCGCCACGAGTTGGACGCTCTGATTTCATCGGTTCCGCCGCCGATCCATCTAACACCGGCTACCAGTGATCGAAGCGTTGCCTCGGACTGGTTTCGTCGCTTTGAAGGCGCAGGTCTCGACGGCGTGGTTGCCAAGCCTATCTCCGGGACCTACCAGCCAAACAAACGTGTGATGCTCAAGGTCAAACACGAGCGCGACTGCGACTGTGTGGTGGCAGGATTTCGTTGGCACAAAAAAGGGGATCGCACGCTGGTCGGTTCATTGCTGCTCGGCCTCTTCGACGTTGCCGGCGCTTTGCAACATGTCGGGGTTTGTGCAAGCTTCAGCACTGAGAAGCGCCGGGAGTTAGCGGAATTCCTCAACCCTTACCGTAAAGAGGCGCTTGTTGCTCATCCGTGGAAGCATTGGGCGGAACAGGGTGCTGGGAGCGGTGAAGCCGTCAAGCGCATGCCGGGCGGGCAGAGCCGCTGGAGTCAAGGCAAAGATTTATCATGGGAACCGTTGCGACCTGAACTGGTGGTGGAAGTCGCCTACGACCACATGCAAGGCGACCGCTTCCGTCATACGGCGCAGTTCCGCAGGTGGCGAACGGACAAAAAGCCGAGCGACTGCACGTACGCCCAACTGGAGGTCGTGCCACCACAAGAGCTGGCGGCGATTTTCCCTCAGGGCCGCTAAGTGTCGCGTCAATTCTCCTCTGTCGGTTTTCTTATTTTCTTCTTACCCCACACACGCCATTCGCGAGTCGGATCATCGTCGGGGTCGGGAGTTTCTTGCGGAGGCCGAAGCGCCTCGGCCACACGGCGCAGGTTGATTCGGATGCGAGTCCAGGTGGACGATCTGCCTCGCATGGAATCGATGAGCACGTCGTCAATCGCGAGCAAACCGGCGATCTGTGCGTGTTTGCTCTTCCACCTTTCGAGACCCGCCATCGCGGCCGCTTTATCCGGAGAGTTCGCAACGGTAATCAAAGGCATCTTCACCCGTGTTTTCTTGGCCCCGGATTTTGCCCTGGATGGCGCGACTCGAGGCGCTTCCATTTCCATCTTGCGAAAGTGCGGCGGCCAGGGAGCGTCCCCGAGCCCGGCGGCTTCATCTTTCGCCGCGAGATCAAGCAATAATTCAAGCGAACCGGGCACAGCATCCATGTCGGCATGCGGATCGCCTATTTTTGCGAAGCGTTCCGGCATCGTGGATATTGTGAAATCGGCCGGGTCACAGTCGGGGACCTCGTTCCAGTAGAGTGGTGCCGAGACGCGGGCATCGGGAAGAGGACGTACAGAGTATGCAGAGCACGTGGTCCGATCCTTGGCATTCTGGTTGTAGTCGAGAAACACGCCGTGCCGCTCTTCTTTCCACCATTTCGAAGTGGCCAGATCGGGCGCGCGCCGCTCTACTGCGCGCGCCAATGCGACCGCGGCGCGTCGTACCTCAGGAAACGTCCAGCGGGGCTCAATACGCACATTGATGTGCATACCGCGGGAGCCGCTGGTCTTGGGCCAGCCGCGAAGCCGGACCTCTGCCAGAAAGCCCTGAACTTCAAGAGCGACGCGCCGCACATCGCCCCACGTGACGCCTGGAATCGGATCGAGATCTATTCGCAATTCGTCTGGGTGCTCAAGATTTGTGGAGCGGACTGGGTGCGGATGGAGTTCGATACAACCCAGATTTACGATCCAGGCAAGCCCGGCTACGTCATCGACCACGATTTCTTCCGCCGTTCGTCCCGAAGGAAACGACAAGGTGACGGTTCGTAGCCAAGATGGCCGCTGCGCGGGCGCACGCTTTTGGTAAAATGCCTCTCGCTCGGCGCCGTTTACGAAACGCTTCAGAACAATCGGACGGTCCCGGATTCCAGCGAGCGCGCCCGGCCCAACCGTAAGATAGTAGCGAACGAGATCTAATTTCGAGACCCGTGTTTGCGATGAAAAATACAGCTTGTCGGGATGCGTTATCCCGACTTCACGACCTTCGATCGTGAGCACCTCGCTAGCAGCTTGCTTTGCCACCAAAACAGGCTATCACCCCAAGAAGAATCAGGAGCCGGATCGGCTGGTCTCGATTCGTCCACCGAAAAATACGCTGATCTCGGCTACTTCGCATTCGGGCATCTGAGCCCTCTCAAACCTGCCCCGGACCATACTTGAAAGTTTGGGCCAGTTTCTCACGCAGCCAGATTGATATGGCATTTCGGACAGAACCACTTCCAGCGTCGGCTATACTAGCCCGTCAAGAAAATGTCCGCCGTGCGCGGTACCGTCTGCCTTGCCTACCACTACGTGCGCATGCAGTCTAGGTTTCCCGTCCTTCGGCACAATGTTACCGGTGAATGAAAGCACTTCGAGTTGCTCCTTGAGCG
>JBKPCG010000072.1:0-29422 GCA_046727255.1 Acidobacteriota bacterium
ACGCCATCCTGGCCGGAGAACGGGACGGCGCAGAGCTCGCCAAGCTGCGGGATCCACACATCAAAGCCGACACCGAGACCCACCGACACTCGCTGGCCGGCAACTGGCGGCCCGAGCAGCAGTTAACCCTCGGTCAATCGCGTGATCTGTACCGCATCTATCAGCAACAGATCGTAAACTGCGATCTGGAAATCGAGAAGATGCTGCAGGGGTTCGCGCCGCGCATCGACCCCGGGGAAAGACCATGGATAGAGGGTCACAGGGTGGAGACAGTTGACATAGGGAGTATTGTGGAAGATCTGATCGCAGGAGTGAATCGGTAATGGGCGTGACCATTCGAAAGCGGCGAGGCAAGTGGTACGTGTTCGTGAACTACCATGGCCGCCGACAGGCGAAGTGTGTCGGGAGCCGGGAGGCGGCCGAACAGGTGCGTCGCGTAGTGGAAGCCAAACTTGCCCTGGGAGATTTCAGCACCCTGGATCACGAGGCAGACAAAATCCCGACCTTCGATACATATGCGGACGCCTGGTTGAAAGACTACGCACGCACCGAGTGCAAAACTTCTACAGCGGATGGCTATGAAGGCGTTCTGAGGCAATACCTTCGCCCCAGATTCGGGAAGAAGCGGCTGGACGAAATCAAACGCGATGACATCAAGGCGTTGATCAGCGACCTGAGCGCTAAGGATCTTTCGCGCAACAGCATTCGCAACGCGCTGTGCGTTATTCGCGGATTATTCAATCAGGCGATTGAAGACGAACTCTTGGAATCGAATCCTGCCGCACGCCTGGGCCGCTTCACGCGCACGGCAAGGTCTGCAGAGACCAAGGGTGTCGCACTCACGTCAAAGGAAGTGCAGCAGTTCCTCAACGCTTCCCAAGAGATCTGTCCGGACTATCACGCGCTATTCTTGATGGCGGTGCGCACTGGGCTCCGTCGCGGCGAACTCGTGGCTCTTCAATGGGGTGACATTCAATTTGGCGGGGATGAAGAGGATTCGAACTGCTTTATTTTGGTGCGGCACAACTACGTGCGACGCGAGCACACCACAACCAAAAGCAACAAGGCGAGGCGGGTTGATTTGTCGCGCGAACTGCGGAGGGTCCTGCTCGAACTTCGCGACAAACGTCTGCTGGAGGCGTACTTGAAAGGCAAGAACGAAATCTCAGAGGAACTAGTCTTCCATTCGCCGGAGGGGGCGATCTTAGATCCCGATAACCTCTACCACCGCCTCTTCCTTCCTGTGTTGGCTAAGGCTGGCATCCGCAAGATCCGCCTTCACGATCTGCGACACACCTTCGGGTCGCTGCTCCTCCAAAACGGGGCTTCGATCGTGTACGTGAAGGAGCAGATGGGCCATAGTTCCATCCAGGTCACCGTCGACACCTATGGGCACCTTATCCCCGGGGCGAACGTGTCCTTTGTGGACCGGCTGGACACGGTTCCGGTGAAGGAGCTGAAAACAAGCCCGCAACAATCCGCAACCCCCGCGCAACCACGCGACATGGAGATCCCGGCGGATCTCGCGCAACTTGTTGAAGAGATTGGTGGCGGCGGTAGGACTCGAACCTACGACCTACGGATTATGAGACCGTCGCTCTAACCACCTGAGCTACACCGCCAACTCGCGTAACGCGCGGAAGCCTACTGTTTTGGGGAGCCCAGGATCGGGCACAGAATTCCGCAGACGCGGGTGGACGCGTCACCGCATTGATTCTAGCAGGCCGCAGAAAATGGCGGAATAGGGGTGCCAAATCGTAGAGCCGCGTGCGAAACTACGGCGCATGAAAGTTGTGGCCGTAATTCCGGCGCGGCTGGCTTCCACACGTTTGCCTCGCAAGATGCTGCACAAAATTGGCGGTGAGCCCTTGCTGGCATGGGTGTATCAGGGTGTCCGGCGCTGCTCGTCGCTCGATCAGGTCGTTGTCGCCACCGACTCCGAGAAGATTCTCGCGTTCTGCAAGCAGCGCGGATTTGTGGCGCGCATGACTTCCGCCGCGCATCGCTCAGGGACGGAGCGTGTGCACGAGATTTCCACGCTCATTCCCGCGGATGTGTACTTGAATGTCCAGGGCGATGAGCCGCTGACAAGGCCAGAACACATTGATAGCCTGATTGAACTGATGCGTGCGGCAGACGTACAAGTCGGAACTTTAAAAACGCCGGCAGCCGAGATTGATGTCAACAATCCGAGCGCGGTGAAGGTAGTAACGGATTCGACGGGCCGGGCCCTGTATTTCTCCCGGGCCACGATTCCATTCGACCGCGATGGCTCCCGGCCGCAATACTACAAGCACCTCGGGTTCTATGCTTACCGCAAACAGGCGCTGGAGCGGTTCGTGCGCTGGCCGGAGTCGTCGCTTGAGAGGAGCGAGCGGTTGGAACAGCTGCGGTTTCTCGAGAACGGAGTTCCCATCTACGCGGCCGAAACGCCGTTCGATACCGTGGGCGTGGACACGGAGGAGGATGTGCGGCGGGTAGAAGAGATCTTGAAGGGATCGCAGAAGTCAGACGTCAGAGTGCAGAAGTGAAGGCTGAGGTCGGATGCGGACCTTCTAGTGCGCCTTCGCCCAGGCTTCAGCCGCAGCCACTCGTTTCGCGATCGCCGGATGAGAATGAAAGAACCACTCGACCCATCGCGACGGAGTTTTCTCAGCGAGGTTCTGCTCGGCCAACTTGTTCATCGACGAAATGAACGGTGTGACACTAGCCACCGATTGGAAGCAATAACGATCCGCCTGACGCTCGTTGAAGCGTGAGTACGCGTTCAGCGCCGGCATCAGCAGGAACGAGAGCATGGTCGCAACCAGCACCAGCAGCGGAAGATTCGCGAAGTCGGACATGGTCTCAAACATGTTGCTGCGCTCGACCGCGTAACGCAGAACTTCATTCGCCAGCCAGAATCCCGCCAGCGTGATCCCCGCCTGCACCAGAATGCTCTTGAAGATGTGCCGGTGAACGTGATGTCCGAGTTCGTGGGCCAGCACGGCTTCGATCTCGTCGTCGGAGTACTGATCGAGCAGAGTGTCGGCGAGAATGATTCGCCGAGTGGCGCCCAATCCAGTCAGCGCGGCATTCGCTTTCTTGCTCTTCTCGGACAGCTTCCACTTGTAGACGCCGCGCACCCGCGTTCCCGCGCGCTCGCTCAACAGAACCAGGCGTCGCCGCAGTTCCTCGTTTTCCATCGGCTCGAATTTATAAAAGATCGGGAACAGCACCACGGGCGCGAGCTGCGCCAGCAGAACAAATAGGCCAAGAAACAGAGCCCACGCCACCAGCCACCAATGCTGCATATGCCGGATCAAGAGATAGAGCAACTCCACCACGATGGTGGCGAAAACCAGGCCGACCAGTACGCCCTTGAATTCGTCCCACAGCCAGGAGCGCAGTCTTTGATTGGAGAGGTGGTAGCGGTGCTCGAGCCGGAATCCGTAGTAGTCGAGGGGAAAACCTAACACTCTGCTGATGACCATCAGCATGAGCACGTACAGAAAGACTGCAAACGAATAATTCGATGAAGCGCCGCGCAGGGCGAGATCGCGGAGCGTGCCGCTCCAGCCAGTCGCGAGCAGCACGACCAGCAACAGCAAGCCCAGCCCGAAGTCGGCAACGCCGAGCCACCGCTTGACGCGGTTGTAGCTGCGCGATTCCGGCGAATCGACGGAAATTGGTGTGCTATCGGTTACGGTGATCATTCCCAAATGCAATCATTATCCTATCGTGTTCGGAGGCCTGGCGAGTCGCGAAAGTGCTGACACTCGCGGTAGTAGCGCCGGCATCCTGCCGGCTGTCCTGAGAGCGTCCCCACCCTCGGCGCCGCGATCGAATCCAAAGCCTAAGGGGTTTGCGCGGTGCGCATGTGTCTACGCCTGCAACACAAACCGTTCCGCCGCCTGCAAGATGTCTTCCACCAGTTCAGGCGCTGAGGCCTCCGCGTACACGCGCAGCAATAGTTCTGTTCCCGAAGCCCGGAACAAGACCCAGGCCTCGGCGCCCTTGCTGTTCGTGGGAGCATCGAGAAAGAACTTTACGCCGTCCATGTTCTCTTTGCGCAGGATCCGATAAGACCCAACTCTTGTCGTGCTCGCGTCCGCCGCGCGGCGCACGGCGCCGTTCTTGAGCTGCTCGGAAATGTGGAGATCACGCCGGCCGTAGTAATGCGGACCGTACTCGCGCTGCAAGTGTGCGACCAGTTGCCCGAGCGGTTTGCCTTCTTCCGCCATGACGTTGGCAAGCAGGAGCGCGTTGAGCACGCCGTCGCGCTCAGGAAGAAAGCGGCCATACCCGATGCCACCCGATTCTTCGCCCCCGATCAGGATCTCGTGGTCCATCATGAGATCGGCAATGTACTTGAAGCCGATGGGGCATTCGTGCAGCTTTCGTCCATAGCGCGCTGCGATGCGGTCGATCATGCGAGTGGTGTTGAATGCGCGCACCAGATCGCCCGGCCACTTTTTGCGTTCGAGCAGCCAGTTTGCCAGAATCGCGAAGCACTTGTGCGAATCGACAAAGCTCCCATCTTCAGTAACCGCGCCGATGCGGTCGGCGTCGCCGTCGGTCGCAAGCCCCGCGTGGCATTTTTCCTTCTTCACGGTCTGCTGCAACATTGCGACGTGCGGCAGGATCGGTTCCGGATTGATTCCGGGAAACAGCGGATTTACTTCCTGCCGGATGGCCACGTACTGGATGCCATTCTTGTCAAAGATCTGCGCCAGCACGCCCCGTCCGGAACCATACATGGAATCGATGGCAAACTTGAAATTCGCGCGCCCGATGATACCCAGGTCGGCGAACTGGCAAACCGCCTCAACGTAAGCGGGCTTCAGATCCACTTCTTCGATCTTCGCCGCACTGCCGCTGGGCATGGCGCCCGCGTGCAGTTCACTCTCGATCAATTTCAATATGGCGGGCGTAGCCGAGCCGCCAAACTTCGCCTTAAACTTCACACCATTCCAGTTGAACGGATTGTGACTGGAAGTGATCATGACGCCGCCCGCCGCACCGAGTTTTTTGATGTTGTAAGAAACGGCGGGAGTGGGTGTGTAGTCGTTGGCAAGAAACACCGGAATGCCGGCGCCAGCAAGCACCTCTGCGACCACGCGCGCGAAACGGTCGGAAGCAAAGCGCGTGTCATAGCCGACGATGATGCCTCGCGCAGCATCTTCATTCTTGAGGACGTATCCTGCGATCGCGCCTGCGACCCGCCGTACGTTGTCGAAAGTGAAGTCGTCGGCAATGAAGCCGCGCCAGCCGTCGGTGCCGAATTTGATTTCAGTCATGGGGTGGGTAGTCGCTGGTCGGCAGTCGCTAGTTGTTGGCATGCAGTTAACTCCGGTCGCACTGGCAAGAAACCGTGAACGACCAACGACCAGCGACTAACAACGGCTGTCACACCAGCTTACTCAACTTCTTCTCATCCAGATGCTTCACAACTTTGCCCACATCCTGCGACCGGTCGAGCGTAGTGATCAGCAGCGCGTCGTCGGTTTCCACAACCACCAGATTACTCACTCCCACGGCGGCGACGAATTTTCCCGGAGCATGGATGTAATTGTTCTTGGCATTCAATTCAAAGCTCCCGGCCGCAGTGATCAGATTCCCATCCGCCGGGTTGCTTCGTCGGGCATGGTGCTCGTGCAGCGAGGTCCAGGAGCCGAGGTCGTTCCAGCCGAAATCCGCAGGCAGGCAGAATATGCGCGACTGGCCTTCGCCCTTCGTGGAGCGCGGCTCCAGCACGGCATAGTCAATGCTGATGTTCTCGCACTTCGGATAGAGGCGGCGGAAGGTCTCGGCAAACTTGCGCGTGCTGTATGCGGCAGCAATCTGTTCCAGGATCGGCGCCGTTTTAGGCAGATGCTCCCGCAGCGCATTCGCAAGCGTCGAGGCCCGCCAAAGAAACATTCCGCTGTTCCAGAAATAGTTGCCGGCAGCCAGGAACTGCGTCGCCCGTGCCAGGTCGGGCTTCTCGGTAAAGCGGCGCACCCGCGAGGAGCCGTTTGCGTCCGCCGCGCCGACTTCAATGTATCCATAACCCGTTTCGAGACGTGTAGGACGAATGCCAAGGACGACAATGTTCTCTCCAGCGGAAGCAATCTCGATGCCCTGGCGAAAAGTGTCGCGATAGTGCTCGGGATCGCCAATGACGTGATCTGAGGGAAAAAGTCCCAGCACCGCGTCTGGATCGTGGCGCAGCAGGAGAAATGCCGCGAGTCCGATGGCCGGAGCCGTGTTGCGCCCGACGGGCTCTGCGAGAATTTGTTTTGCATCGAGCTTCGGCAACTGTCGCAAAATCGACGGCCGCAGATCGTCGTTGGTGATAATCCAGTGGCGACCGGGCGCGGCCATCGGCAAGAGGCGATCGACAGTCTGCTGGATCATGGTCTGTTTGCCGTCGAGGGCAAGCAGTTGCTTGGCGCGCCGTTTGCGGCTCAGCGGCCAAAAACGCGTGCCGCGCCCGCCGGCGAGGATGATCGGGTAGAAGTGGGGGTTCGTCTTCACGGAATCTGCAAGCCTAACATTTATGTGGGGCCGTGAAAAACCTCTAACGAGGGAGGAACACGGGGGAACGCCTTACCACCGAAGAAGACAGAGCTTTCCCCCGTGGACCTCCGTGTCCCCCGTGGTTAAAGCTTTTGACTTTGCTCACAGCCGAGTAGCGGGCTCCGCCACGACAGCTCCTGGCACACATGCTTTCAGGAACTCCAACGACCACTGCGGCCGTACGCTGAATTCCCCGAGCGCCGCAGGAACGACGACGCCATCGCCTTTCGCTAATGTCACTGGATCGCGCCCCTGCGCCTCGACCACGCCGCAACCGTCAATGGCCACCAGGATCTGTACTGAGTCTTTCCCGGATTCATCACGTGTAGAAAAATCGTGTGGCGCCTTCAACTCGAAAAGGTCCACCGCAAAATAGGGCGCGGAGATCATGGTTGATCGCCGACTCGCGCCCCCATCAATCGCGACCGGCGCCGGACGAATGACTTTTCCCGAAGCCACTCGCTCCTTGACCGAAGCAAGGCCACGCTCCAGATGCAATTCGCGCGGCCGCCCGTAGTCATAAAGACGATACGTCGTGTCGGACTGCTGCTGAGTTTCGATCAGCACCGCGCCTCCGCCCATGGTATGCACCGTCCCGCCCGCAACATAGATCATCTCGCCCTGATAGATGTTGATCCAGTTCAGCAATTCTTCAGCGCGCTTTTCGCGGATCGCCTGCTCAAGTTGCGCGGCAATGACGCCAGTCTTCAATCCCAGAGCGATTTGCGCACCGGACTTGGCGTGCGCCACATACCAGCACTCAGTCTTTCCCCAAGGCTCGCCGAAACGCTGCGCGGTGGCATCGTCGGGGTGCACCTGGACGGAAAGCTTCTCCTCGGGAAACAGGAACTTTAGGAGCAGCGGGAAGCGCTTCGGGTCGCGGGCCGCCGTGCCGACGAGAGCCGGGCCGAATTCTTTGCTCAGATCAGACAAAGATCGTTTTGCCAGCGGACCGTTTGTGACAAAGCAGTTGTCTCCAGTGAGCCAAGCTTCGCCGATCTTTTCGTTGAACTTGTGATTCGGATAAATCGGCGACAGATCGAACGTTCCCCATGGACGCGGGTCGAAGGCGGGCGACATCAGGAATGGGTAGAGTTCGGTCATCCACAAGCTGAATAAAGCTTAAATCAAGGCGGGTCTACGCGGAATGGATAGACACTTAAACCTTGGGTGCCTCCAACTATGGTCAAGCGCGATCATCGGATCCGGATAGCGCGGCCGGTTCTTGCGTAGTACCAAGTCAGCAACGCCATCGTTCCCAGTAGCGCAAAATGAGACCAGAAGCCCCAAACGATGTAGTGCCCAAGCGGTGGTGGGACAAAGGCAACAATCCCGCCCTTGAATCGGATTGAATACGAATAGTAACTGGAGGGTTGACGCGGCTCGAGACGATGCCCACAAGGTAACCGCAAAATCTGTCACAAAATTCGAGAAAAGCAGGCCGAACAACACCCTACGCATCATGGGAGTGCCGTTCGGAAAATCGTATGCAATTCTTCCACGGCCACCCGGCGCGACTCTCTCCTTTGAGAACGAGAAACCGGTAAATCATTCATGGGCACTGGCGCAAAGATTACCAATGTGCATGCACCGTGATCTCATTGGATAGGTGTAGCCCTTCAGCCTTTGGGCGGAGAAATTCACGCAGAAAGGAAAGCCGCGCTGCACAGACACGCAAACTCGCGCTAGAGTGAGGCAAAATACTTCCGCATCCGCTCCAGCGCCCGATCCAGATTCTCCATCGTAGTCGCATACGAAATGCGAACGTGCTCGGAGGTCCCGAAGCCCTCTCCGGCGACGGTCGCCACATGCGCCTTGTGCAACAGTCCATGCGCGACGTCGGCAGCCGAGCTCACTCCACCCTTCCCAAAGAACGCCGACACATTTGGATACGCATAGAATGCGCCCTCCGGCATGGTGCATTTCACACCCGGGATCGCGCGCAGCCCGCCGACGATGTGGTCGCGCAGCCGGATATATTCCGCCCGCATCTCTTCCACGCATTGCTGCGAACTGTTCAGCGCCGCCACCGCCGCCTTCTGCACTATCGAAGTCGGATTCGAAGTGGACTGGCTCTGCAACTTCTGCACCGCGCCCACTACCGGCGCCGGTCCCAGCGTGTATCCCAGACGCCACCCGGTCATCGCGTACGTTTTCGAGAGCGATCCCACCACCAGAAAGCGATCGCGGAATTCGTTGAGCGAGCCCACCGAAAAATTCTTGCCCGTGTAATTGAGGTATACGTAGCACTCATCGGAAATCACCCAGATGCCACGCTCGTGGGCCAGTCTCACGACCTCGGTCATGTCGCCGGGGCTCATGACGGCGCCCGAGGGATTCGAAGGCGAGTTCAGGATAATGAGCTTGGTCTTCGGCCTGATCAGCCGCTCGACCATCTGCGCCGTGACGCGGAAGCCCTGCGATTCATCGGCATCGAGCAGCACGCAATTGCCACCAACGTAGCGCACCATGTCCTTGAACGACACCCAGTAGGGCACGGGCAGAATGACTTCGTCGCCGTGCTCCACCAGCACCGAGATCACGTTGAACAGCGCGTGCTTCCCGCCGACCGAAGCGCACACTTCCTCGCGCTTGTAGGCCGAGCCGAAATCGGTCGCGTGACGACGGATGATCGCGTCCTTGAGTTCGAGCGTGCCGCCCACGGCCGTGTACTTTGAGAAATTTGCGTTGATCGCAGCGATGGCCGCGTCTTTCACGTGTTGCGGCGTCGAGAAATGCGGTTCGCCCGCCGTGACGTCCACGATGTCAATGCCCTGCTGGCGTAGCTTCTCGGCTTCCGCCGCGGCCGCCATGGTGGACGAGGGCTCAATGCGATTAATGCGTTCCGTCAGCCGGACGGGGTGAGTGACAGGCGTCATTACGCTGCTCATGATCTCTTTTTCCTGGGCCTGGTTTGTCGTTGTGCTGATTTGCGCTCAGCCTGCTCGACGAACTTGAGCGCTGGATCCATTTTCTCACGAAGCTTCTGCGCAACAAGTTCGGGGACAAGACTATCGATATTGCCGCCCAGTTGCGCGACTTCACGCACCAGCCGCGAACTGATGTAGGAATATTTCTCAGCCGGCATCATGAAGACCGTTTCCAGACTCGGCTGGAGTTTGCGGTTCATGAGCGCCATCTGAAGTTCGTACTCATAGTCGCTGATGGCGCGGATGCCCCGCAGCACCGCCGATGCCCCCACCGTCATGGCGTACTCAACCGTAAGCCCGTCAAAAGTCTCCACCGAAACATTGTCGAAGCCGGAGGTCATCGACTCCAGCATGTTGCGCCGATCGGCCACGCTGAACAGCGGGGCCTTTTCGAGATTGCGCAGAACGGCAACCACCAGTTCGTCGAAGATCTTGCTGCCACGCTCGATCAGGTCGAGATGCCCGTTGGTCGGGGGATCGAACGATCCGGGATAGACAGCTTTTATGCGCTTCACGGGCCCTCAAAGAGAAAGAAAGATTGTATTCGTGAGGAATCGGTGATGGCAATCACGGGGCATCAATAGAAAAGGCCTCTTCTGTTCCGAAGAGGCCCTGGAGTTACGGACTCGTTGAAAGGCTATCGCCGAGCCGCCGGCGCCTTGGCCCCCTCCGGAGCAGCCGAAGGCATGGTCGTGACGCGTCCCTGAGTGCCGGTAGCCTGCGCCGCTGCCGCTGCGATAGGAGCAGCCTGCGCCGCCGGCGCCAGCCCTAGCGTCTTTCGAACTTCGGCTTCCAGCTTCGCCAGCGTGTCCTTATTTTCTTTCAGGAAGGCGCGAGCATTCTCGCGTCCCTGCCCGATGCGCTCTCCCTTGTAGCTAAACCAGGAGCCCGACTTCTCGACAACGTTGTGAGTTGCCGCCAGATCGAGCAGATCGCCTTCGCGCGAAATTCCTTCCCCATAAAGGATGTCAAACTCGGCCTCGCGGAAGGGCGCAGCAACTTTATTCTTCACGATTTTCACTTTCGTGCGCGAGCCGGTAACCACGTCGCCTTCTTTGATAGCCGCAATGCGTCGGATATCAATGCGCACCGACGAATAAAACTTCAGCGCGCGCCCGCCGGTCGTAGTCTCCGGATTACCAAACATCACACCAATTTTCTCGCGGATCTGGTTGATGAAGATCAGGCAGGTGCGTGACTTGGCAACCGTCCCGGTCAGCTTGCGCAGCGCCTGTGACATCAGACGCGCCTGCAAGCCCATGTGGCTGTCGCCCATTTCGCCGTCGAGCTCAGCCTTCGGCACGAGTGCTGCGACCGAGTCCACCACCAGCACGTCAATCGCGTTCGAGCGCACCAGCGCTTCCGTAATTTCAAGCGCCTGCTCGCCATAATCGGGTTGGGAGACCAGCAGATTGTCCACGTCCACGCCGAGCTTCTTGGCGTAGCCGGGATCGAGCGCATGCTCGGCATCTACGAACGCCGCCATACCGCCCATCTTTTGTGCCTCGGCGATCACCTGCAGCGTGATGGTGGTTTTGCCCGAAGACTCCGGCCCGAAAACTTCAACCACCCGCCCGCGCGGGAATCCGCCCACACCCAGAGCGGCGTCGAACGAGATCGATCCCGTAGGAATGACTGCGATCGGGACGATCGCCTCCTTCGATCCCAGCCGCATGATGGACCCTTTGCCAAACTGCTTTTCAATCTGAGAGAGTGCGAGTTCAATAGCTTTGCTGCGCTCATCGGCCATGATGGCTGCTCCTGACTTGTTTAACGAAACTGGTTTTCCGAGACCGGTGTTCCGATCTTCCGTAACTGATTTTTCCCAAAATAAATACTGCGGGATCAGTTCCCCGTAGCCTACACCCGCCGGCTGGAGTGAAAAGTGCAGGCCGTCACATCATTTTGGGTCAGTTTAGCACGAAGCGAATAAAAAGCGAATCAAACAGTTAGCAGGTCTGGTCCGCGAGGGATGAAATTCCACGCAAAGGCAGTCAGGGGAGGCAACCCAGGCCCAAGCCGCGAAGCGGCGCAAGATAAAGCCCACGGCGCAAGCCGTGGGTAAGAGGTGAAAATGAGTGATCCCCGAAGGGGCGAATGAACAGGTGCGGCCAGGACTCCCGACGGGTGGCGCCACCGCTCAGAACGGGTTCAACTTCCCCATCCCCTTCTTCTTTTTCTTCTTGCTCGAAGAGATATCCACCAGATCATCCACCTTCTGCGCTGAACTCGACGAACTAGCACTCGCCGCCGGGTTCCCATTCGCCAGCTCATTATTTTGCTGCGGAGGCGGGAGTGCCGTAGGATCAGCCGCCACATCCGACTTCGCGGTACTCGGATCGGCCGCCACATTTGGGACCAGTTCGCCCGCCACAGGCGCCTCCACTTGAGGCGCAGGTTGCTCGGCCGGTGGCGCCGCCACCGGATCAGCCACATTTGCCGGAGGATCCGCCACCGCTGCAGCCGGAGTATCCGAACGCGGCGGCGCCTGATTCGCCGCCGGATTCACACTCACCACTTGTGCGCCGAGTTTGGTATCCGCGCCACCCTTCCCACCGCTCGCCAGAGTCGCTCTCCGGACCACGTCCGTCGCATTCACAGGCGCGGGATCAACCATGGTTGGCTCACCCACGCGCGTCGCCCGTCCCATGTCCGGATGTTTGTTAAAAGGTCCCATCACGTTCGTCATCAAGCTCGGCTCGCGCCGGCTGGCCACTTCCTTCTTATTTAATTCCAGCGCCGCGCGCGTCGGCCGCGGCACCGGCTGTCTCAGCGCCTCCAGCCGCGCCTTGGCATCGAGCGCCCGGTCCATTGCCGGATAGCGCGTGATGATCTTGCCATACGCCGCGGCCGCGCCCTTCTCAAACTCCTCGATCATCCTCGCCTTCGGGCCTTCCGCCACCTTCGCGTTCGCCCGAAGCATGGCCATCTCCGCCTCGTACGTCTGCCCCAACAGAAACAAAGTCTCATCCGCCCCGCTATACAACGGATACCGGTCCACCAACGTTTGCAGTCGCGCGATCGCTGCCGGATAAGCCTGCCGCAGATAATAGAACCGTCCGATGTTGTACTCGCGCTGCGCCAGCACTTCCTGCACTTCCCGCAGCCGCTGTTTCGCTTCCTTCAACAACTTGCTGTCCGGATACTGCAAGATCACCGACCGGTATTCCTCTTCGGCCCGCATCGCGTGGGTGTAATCCCGGTCAGCCTTTTCCATCTGCTGATAGTGAATATTTGCGACTTTCAACGCCGCCTCAGCCGCCTCCGGCATGTTCGGGAAGAAGGTTCCGAAATCCTTGTACTCGATCTCCGCCTGCTGGAGTGCCGTCGATCCGCCCTCCGCATACCATGAATCGGCAACTGCCAATTTGGCGCGCGCGATGAACTCCGAATCCGGATACGTGTTGATCAACGTCTGCAACGTCATGCGCGCAACGTCAAAGCGATTGTGCTTCATCGCATCCATCGACCGGTCGAACAGCACCTTGTCCGGTTGCTTCGACCCCAAATTCGCCAACGGATTGTTAACCTTCTTATTAGTGCAAGCCACCGAAACCGTCAGCAGCGCAAGCAATCCGCAAATCCCAACACGACGCATAATAAGGTTCCCACCTCTGCAATCTGACCTCTAACCTCTGCCCTCGCTACACCCGCTGCAAACTCGCACTCCGCGCCGCTTCCAACAATGCCGACGCATTCGCCCGCGGATCGCCGCTCCCAAACACGGCATTCCCCGCCACCAGAATCTCCGCCCCCGCCCGCACTACTTCGCCGACATTATCCAACCCTACTCCCCCATCAACCTCGATGCGATAGGAATATCCCCGCGCCGCTCGCAGATCCGCCAGCTTCCGCATCTTCCCCAGCGCCCCCGGGATAAACTTCTGTCCCCCAAATCCTGGATTCACGCTCATCACCAGCACATAATCCACAATATCCAGCACTTCGCTGAGCGTCTCCACTGGCGTCGCCGGATTAATCACCACCCCCGCCAGACAATCATGGCTTTTGATCAGATGCAGAGTCCGGTTCAGATGCCGGCAAGCCTCCTGATGCACCGAGATCCAATCCGCCCCCGCCTCGGCGAAATACGCAATATAGTCGTCTGGGTTCTCGATCATGAGATGGCAATCCAGAGGCAGCCGGGTTGCCTTTCGCAGGGATTTCACGACCGGCGGCCCGATTGTCAAATTGGGCACAAAATGCCCGTCCATGATGTCCACATGGATGACACTGGCCCCGCCCACCGTGGCCCGTTCTACCTGGTCCGCCAAATGGGCAAAGTCAGCCGAAAGAATCGAGGGTGCGAGTTCGATCAAAACCGGGAACCTGGGCTTGCCTAAGGAAGATTACTCTCCCGAGATTCTAGCACGCCGTGAATATCCAGCCCCGGAGGGCCTGCCCTGAGCGAAGTCGAAGGGGGCGACCTAGATTAGCCCCGCGCTTCAGCGCTGGGGAAAAATGGAGAAAGATTCAAGTCCCGGAGGGGACGACCCAGTTCTCCTGTACACCTTCATCGCTGCATCAATGAATATTGAGGACCGGCTTTTTAGCCCCAGTCTTGGTTTGGCCCCCTACTTTCCCCAAACTTCTATTAACCCCCTGAGTCCGGAGGATTCACGTCAACCGACAGGCGTCATACCACTTTCCTCTCGAAATGGATGAGTCTCCTCGCGCTCTTCCGCTCTGCCAAACGCTCTCTTCCACTATTACTACTTTGGTCCCTGATGTCTTCGGTCGGTCGCTTGCCGGGAACTTCATCCCGTGCACCAGTCCGACGATGGTGACGCGTAACGGCTTGTCGCTAGGCTGAGCGGAGGACTCCGCCGTCGTGATGGCAGGCAGCCCGATACCGACCACCAAGAGTGCTGTGAACCAGATGAATTTACCCACGAGAGTCTCCTGTGATTTCAATTCGAGCTGATCCGGCTTCGGTGCAGATGTCCGAGATTCTCTAGCGGAAGAAGGGTGCCGTTCCGAGACGGCACCCTCCGGTAAGGTAACAATTTGAAGAATAGTCTGTTTACGCAACTGCTTCCTTCCTGGTGACTGAGGCTGCATGCTTCGCAGCGCCCTTGCCCAAGAAGTCCGCCAGTTCAGCATTCACTTCCTCTGCATGTGTCCAGGTGATGCAGTGTGGTCCATCCTTTACTACCCGCAGGCGGGCTCCCTTGATCAGCTTGGCAGTCCGAAGCCCGGAAGCACTGATCGGCAGAATCCGGTCTGCATCTCCATGAATGACCAGCATGGGCACATCAATTCGGGCCAGATCCTTGCGGAAGTCTTCATGCCAGGTTGCCACGCAAGCGAGGCTGGCCGTGGCCGAGCAACCGGCTGCCAAGTTCCAGCTAGCCTGGACAGCCTGGTCGCTGACCCGTTTGCCCAGCAGGAGGTCAGTGTTGTAGAAATTCTTGAAAAACTCGGTGAAAAAAGCGTAACGGTCCGCGACGACCGCTTTCTGTATTCCTTCGAAGACGCTGCCGTCCACGCCCTCCGGGTTGTCTGACGTTTTGAGCAGGAATGGCGGGACTCCGGAAACGATGACCGCCTTGCTCACGCCCTTCGATCCGTATTTTCCTATGTAGCGTGCCACCTCGCCGCCCCCCATCGAGAAGCCGACGAGTGCGAAGTCACGCAGTCCGATCTCGGTTACGAGTTTATGCAGATCTTCAGCAAACGTGTCGTAGTTGTAGCCCGTAGTTGGCTGGCTGGACTTACCGAATCCTCGACGGTCATAGGTGATGACACGATGACCGGCAGCCAGGAGCACCGGGATCTGCTTCTCCCAGGAAGCTCCGCTCAATGGATATCCGTGGATAAGCACCACAGCGTCACCCGAGCCATGATCCTCATAATAGAGTTCGATGTCTGTGGAGTTTTCTTTACCGACAGTAGCGTATGGCATTGAGATTCTCCTTTTCTCAGGATTTGTGAGGTTTAGGAGTTGAGGGTTGATTGTGATCGCGGCGTTCCCTAATTCTAAACCCGCTGGCAGCCTGTGGCCATTCAATCAACAGGAGGTACTGACGTTTCAATCCAGCAGAGCGATCTCATCACCCGGCCGGATGGTTCCCTCGACCAAAACAGCACCGTAGACCCCAGCCTTGCCGCCATGGTCGCGAGCCACCCGCCGCATCACTTCAGGGTTCTGCTTCGCAGTGTCAGGATCGAGGGTGATCATCTTGCAGCGGGGATCGCGTTCAATCACTGCGATCGCTGTCTTTGCGCCAATCCGCAATGTCTGGCCAACGAAATCGTCTTCGCCGAATGCATTTCCGGATTCGAGCTCGACATAAACATTCGCGCGGAAGCGCCGCTTGTCCACATCGACTCCTGACTCCTTGCACACTTGCCGCGCAGTTTGGATCGAAATGATCGAGACCGGACGGCAATCCGTCATCGCCCGATCGGACCGAAGCAGCGTCAGCTCATGGGTATCGCGAATTCCCTCGCGCAGCATGCCGATCAGCCGCGGATCATCAATTGGGAGACGCTCCCCCGCTGGCGTCTCGACATCCACCATGAGCTCGGACAGGTCCGCGTACATCGGGCTGAGACCGGGGCCTATCGCTTCCGCCTCCGCTAGGTTGTCCGGTTTAGCAGCGCGCTCCCGATCCCGATAGGTGGGACGATACAACAGCATCGCCTCCTGCTCCCGTCCCGTCAGATATGGGAATCCTTTCGGTGCCGCCGAACTCCGAAAGGCGTAAAGACGGTCACTGAAAATGCCCGGAAACCCGACAAAGGCCTCTTGCAACTCTTCGCCGCGCATGCTCTTGACCGGGTAGCGCCATAGACTCTCAATCTTTCCGACGACCTTCATGGCGAGACTCCGCGACCATTGTAAAACTTCCTTGTGCGCTTGTTCCGAGATGCGGGCATTCCCGGACCGATTGCAGCAAATCGAACAGCACCCTCGACATTCCGCACCGCCGATTAACGACTAACGATCTGCGAGCCTGATCGTCCTGCCTGTTCTTGCCGACTCTCGCGCGGCATCCAGAATGCGGACCACGATAACGTTCGTATCGAGCGCCGACAGTCCGCTGGGCTTGATCTCTCCCGAGACGACTGCAATCAGATACGAGATCGGATCATTGTACGGAGCCGTGAGCGCCGGAGCAGATTGCTGCCGCTCTTCATCGTCTCCCTTTTGGCGTACGCGGAGGTCGTCGCGGCGGACCGTGATAGCTTGGCCGGTCTCTCCGTATACTTCCATGTCTTTGCGATCGAACGGCCAATTCCATGATGCTTGCAGGATCGCTTGCGCCTTTGCGTAGGTGAGAATGACGGTCGCCTCATCATCGGCATGCGGATAAATCTCAGGCTTGAGTTGTTGGGTGACCGCTGTGACCGTGATCGGCGCCGCCCCCTGCATCAGCCACGTCATGAGGTCTGCGCCGTAACACCCGAAATCGAACAGCGCTCCCGCACCGTTGCGTGCCGGATCCGTCAGCCATGAGAGGAATTCAGGTTCGACACCGATCTCCTTCGGACCCTTATGCCCATCATGCACGACCACCTTGCGAATATCGCCCAGCGCACCATCGCGCACAAGCTGATACACGGCGGTATTGCTCGGGTACCAAGTGGTTTCGTAGTTCACCAGCACATGGATGTGCGCCGCATCGGCGGCCCGCTTGATGGCCAACGCGTCTTCCACGCTAACCGCCAGGGGCTTCTCCATCATCGCCGGAATGCGATGGCGTGCCGCGGCTTCCACAATGCGGCGATGATCGCGCGTGTCGGTGTACACCAACACCGCCTGCGGCTGCACCTTCGTCAGCATCTGTTCAACATCGCTATACAGCAATTGCGGATCGAGCTTGAACTGGTTCCCGTACCGGTGTGCGAGTTGCTGATCCGGTTCGACGATGCCGACGATCTGGATGTCGCTGCGTTTTAACGCGGGACCGAGAAAACCTGAAACATGTCCGTGCACCAGTCCGACGATGGCAACCCGGAAAGGCTTCCCGCTAGACTGAGACTGAGCGGAGGACTCCGCCATCGTTATTGCAGGCAGCCCGATACCGACGACCAAGACTGCTAGGAAGCAGATGAATTTACCCACGACAGTCTCCTGTGATTTCATTCCCGGCTGATCCGGTTTCTGAGAGCGAGGTACCGTCGTTCCAGAATACAAGACCTGCCTTGACCTGTGGCGGAAGGAGACCAAGCCGGAAAGAGGCGACCGTGGCCGACGAACGAAAAAGCGAGGTAACAGGTCGAAGAGTTATAGGCAGACCATCAAGACGCGATCACTGGAAGACTGTTGTACTCCGGGGGCGTAACGCAGGTGAATTACCGCCCAATCCAGAAGTGATTCAGGAGAATTGAATTGGGCCATTAGTTCCGGTTTGGCGACAAGAAATCCAGAATCCGAAAATTTTTCTCAAACGAGCCGCTGCAGGATAACAGGATAGATTTCGCACCGAGCTTTAATTGAGCTCCCGAACCCAGATGTTCCGGAAGCTGATTGGCTCGCTGGGATCGCCGTGCGCCTGCAGCTTAATGGGCGCGGTGTCGTACTTCGTGTAAAAAGGCTGGCCGATATATCGCGTCTCACCTTTCAACTCAAAGTGATCCTGCACCAGCACGCCATTGAAAAAGACAGTGACATAGGCTGGAGTTTTCAGCGCGCCGTCCGCATTGAAGATTGGGGCCGTCCAAACCACGTCGTAGGTTTGCCACTCCCCGGGCTTGCGACTGGGGTTCACCAGCGGAATACCTTGCTTGTAGATGCTGCCGGCCTGGCCGTTGACGTAGGTTTTGTTGTTGTACGAATCGAGGATCTGCAACTCGTATCCGGCATCGCCGGGACCCGTGGAAGCGAGAAACACGCCACTGTTGCCACGCGCCTGACCGGTGCCGGTGATGTTCTCCGGAATTTTCCACTGAATGTGGAGCTGATAGTCTCTAAAGGACCGCTTGGTTTCAATATTACCGACAGCCTTGTTTACAGTGAGTACGCCGCTGGCGACGATCCATTTCGCCGGTGCCTTGTCCTGGGTCGACACCCACTCGTCGAGATTCTTACCATCGAACAGGACGATCGCGTCCGAGGGAGGCGCCATGTTGTTGGCGCCCGGTGTCACCACTTTGGGTACCGGCTCCCAAACTTCCGTCTCTTCAGGCTTCGCCGCGGCAGGCGCCGTGGCTGCTTGTCGTTCCGCCCCCTGAGGCGCAGCCGCGGGCTGTTGTGCAAAGAGGAGAGCGCCCATGGCAACAAGAGTCGCGAACACGAGGAGCCTCGAAAATTGAATGCGCATAGATTTTCGAGAGGATACACCCAATTGCTCAGATCCGGGCAAGGCCGAGATCGAAGATCGAGCGGCAGCCGGCATTTCCCGTTTGGCGAGCATCCGCCTCACAAACGACACTACCTCACCTTCGAGGCGCCTCCGTGGCACTCCGTCGATATTCTCTAGGTGCCAAGCCCAGGACGCGTTTGAAAGCCTTGCTAAACGCCGCGTCAGAGTCGTAGCCAACCGACTTTGCGATCTCGAACATTTTCCTATCATCTTTCTGCAGCGATCCGGTCGCCTTGTACATTCGCCAATTCGTCAAATATTCGAGTGGCGTTTCCCCCAGCAGTTCTTTAAATCTCAATGCAAAGGCTGAGCGAGACATACCTGCGGCCGCGGCCAGTGTTTCCACCGTCCACGGATTCTCCACTCTCTCGTGCATGGCTTTGAGCGCCACGCCAATTTTTGGATCGAAGATGCCGCGAAGCCATCCAGTCTTACAATTTTCGGAACTCGCTGCGATGTACGCACGGACACACTGGATGAACAAAATATCCGCCAGCCGGTTGACCATTACTTCCGAGCCCGGTGCTGGTTCTGCCATTTCCGATGCCAGCAACTGCAAAGTCGCGTGCAGTGCCAGGGTTTGGGCTTGATCTGCCTTGACCAGGATCAACTCTGGGAGCAACCGTTTCAGGGGCTTAATGCTCGTCGGCGCAAAGCTGAACCATCCCGAGATTATGGTGGCCGGCGCGCCGCCTCCGCCGTAATGGATCACGTTGCTGCCGTCTTTAGGTGCAACCTCACAAAAACTGCGCGCACGGGTGCGTGGGTTGTCCCGCAACGTGTACCTGCTCGCCGGCGCTAACAAGAAGCAATCTCCACCGGTAAGTGGAAGAGGGTCCGGCATCCCTTTTACGCTCAGCCAGCAATTGCCACGCGAAACCATGCCGAAGTGCGCTAACTGGGATCGCGAATTCTTCAGGACAGAAGAATGAGGCGCTTCTTCCGCGTCTTCAGCCTCACGAATAAGCCCCCAGGGTGCAGTGGCCTCCAGGCGGGCGTGCACTACGCTAGCGACGTGCATCGTATTGAAAAGATCGGTAATGGGGTCCAACTTTAGCCTCAATTCTGGACGAATAGACACGTTTATTGGACTAAATGACATGTCCAGTCCAGCTGTGCGGACATCTACTCTAGCAGTTTTAGATGAATCGTGCCGCTCAACAGGTGCATATGAAACTACTCCGAATTGATTCCAGTGCCCGGTCCAGTTCAGTAACCCGCCAATTAACAGCGAAATTCGTTGAGGAATGGAAAAAGAACCACCCCGCTGGCGAGGTCATACAGAGATCCACAACCATGCTGCCGCACATCACCGATCATTGGGCCGGGGCACACCTCGAACCGTCTCAGCTGACTCCTGCGCAGCGGAATTATCTGGCCACCTCTGACCGCTTGATCGAAGAACTGCAGGCAGCAGACACCATCGTAATTGGCGCGCCCATGTACAACTTCGCCATTCCTTCTTCCCTCAAGGCGTGGATCGATCAGATTGTGAGGATGGGGAAGACGATTGGTTATGGAGCAAGCGGTGCGCGCGGACTGCTAGCCAACAAAAGAGTGATTGTCGTCACGGCCCGAGGCGGCGCCTATGGAAAGGGCACTCCCGCAGAGAAGTTCGATTTTCAGGAACCCTATTTACGTCACATTTTCGGATTCATCGGTCTCACGGATGTGACATTCATTCACGCTGAGAACCAGGCGCGCGAGGAGGCCGGTCCACGGTTAGCCGCCGCCGCCCAAGAGATCGGACGCCTGGCGGTTGAGCAAAGCCAGCAGGTTGCCTATTGAAACATTGAAATTAAGGAAAGCAGGAATGCATGCATTGAACGGGACTCTCTGGATTCAAGCCTGCGAAATTGGAGAAAGGTCAACTCATGTCTAACCTGGAATCTCGCGACAAAACTGCTACTCGTCCTCTGACCGCAAACGTCATGACGCAAAATCCTCTTTCCCGCGTCGCCAGACGTACCCGTGGACAGAATCACGGACCAATCACACGCCTGATGTCGCCGTCCGACTTTGGCCGGCTTTTGAAACCCTTCGTATTCCTTGACATCTTCGACACTCAGGGCAACCCATTCTCCGGTTTCGGGCTCCATCCCCACTCCGGCATCGCCACCCTTACCTACGTTGCGGAGGGCAGCGTCAGCTATCAAGACACCAACGGAGCGACGGGCTTGTTGCCCGCCGGCGGTATCGAATGGATGCGGGCCGGCGGCGGTGTATGGCATGGTGGCGGCACCGGCGAATCGGGACGGACGCGGGGCTTCCAGCTTTGGATCGCTTTGCCGCCCCAACTCGAGCTGGGACCATCGGAGAGCGTCTATCTGTCACCGGACGTCATTCCCCACGATGGGCCGGCGCGTCTCCTCCTCGGCAGTTACGGAACCGCGACCAGTGCGATCAAAGCCCCGTCGCCGATGAACTATCTCGCCGTGCATTTGAAGGCTGGAGAACGCTGGAGCTACCAGCTGCCCGCCGGGCATACTGTCCTCTGGACCACCGTGGGGAAGGGTTCCGTTCTTGTCCCGGACGAGCTGCGGCAGGGTGAACTGGTGGCCTTCAAGCCGTCGAGCGACGTGATCGAATTCGAGGCGCGATCCGATGCTGAGTTCGTCCTTGGCTCGGCAGTGCCGCATGATTACGACCTTGTGTTGGGCTCCCACTCCGTGCATACCAGCACCGAGGCGCTGCGTGAGGCTGAGGCGAGGATCTCGGCGATCCAGACGCGCCTGATTCAGCAGGGCATACTTTGAAGGGAAGTGGGTCTGCATGGGCGGGTGGTCCAGGTAATGGTGCGGGTGCCCCACGTTTCGCGTTTGAAACGTGGGAGTTGGCAGCGGAAACAACCTCCCGAGGCATCGATACATTCACTCTGAAGCCATCAGCCAGGCACAATGGCGTATTCTGGATCGATCAGGAGGAACGAATGAACGACTCCTTTCACGTCGGCGGTCGCCGGTCTCTCAAGAAGATTGGTAAAGACGAGCCAATCTAATGACAAACGCCTCCCGGACTAAAGACAAAGCCTCTGCTGGCGACCCGATTCCTCCCAAGTGCTCCGTCATCGAGGTGCACGTAGGCGAATTGAAGCAATTATTCAATGCCATCGATCCTTCTCCGTTTCGCGACAAGGACCTAGACCCCAAAGCTGAGGAGTTCATTGTAGGTTGGGCCAGGGAGTTGCCCCGTGACGCAACCCTTGCTCTGGTGGTTGATCTCGATCGGGAGGCCGGGTTACCCGACGAGGCTGCTGTGCTACGCGACGCGATTCACGAATTCTTCAGTCAACGCGCTCAAGCCTATCGGCGGCGTCTGCGCGAATTGTTTCGTGTAGGCCGGACCAGCCTGGTGATCGGTCTCGTTGCTGTAGCGTCGGCGATTGCATTGGGCGATTTTCTGGCTGCTTTGATGAAGGGGAGCCGTATTGGCGAGATCGTTCGCGAAAGCCTTACCATCGGCGGCTGGGTTTCGATGTGGCGTCCTCTTGAGATCTTCTTGTACGACTGGTGGCCGCTTCGCAATGAGGCACTACTTTCCGACCGGCTTGTGGCCATGCCGGTACGCATCCGGTACCTGAACGCCACGGCTCCCGATGCATGGAAAGCAGACTGGCCAGCGGTGTCGCCAAGAGGTGAACGGCCGAGCAGCGAGGCCCAACCGCGAGCTCTAAATCAGGCAAGTTGAGCCCTTACGCACAAAGTGGTAGCCGTTTTCCTCGTCTGCTCGATGGGTGAACAGTCTTAGCCGGCGAACTGAATCTTCTGAACGTCAAAGACCATCTCACTAAACGGGCGTTATGGAATCCAAAACAGAAAAATTGTTGGTGGTGGAGTCTGACGACGTTCTCCGGGAACGCATCGCCGCTGTACTAAGCGATGCGGGATATCACGTGTCGACCGATTACGAGGAAGGAATCAAGTCAGTTCTCGCCTTTGGTCCGGACGTAGTTATCCTGGGTGCTGATCCGCCCCAACTCGATTGCTGTGACCTCCTTTCCGAAATCAAGGGTTCCGAACACACTCAGAACATACGCGTCATGATGTTATCGCCCGGAGGATCAGGCGAGCGGACTCGAGGGATGGATCTTGGGGCAGACGATGTGCTGTCTCTACCTTTCGACCCACACGAATTGCTATCGCGGGTGCGCTCGCAACTACGGACCAGGCACGTCGCGGATGAGTTTCGAGAGCGGCTGCGCCTTGCCGAGGAAAATCGGCGGGTGATGACAGCGGTCAACGAAGAACGGAGGACATTTCGCCTTGGCGGCCTCGCGGCGATCGTCGTATTGAGCGTTGTTGGTCTGGTTTTTCTTTTCTTCTATCGTCGCACACAGGAACAGAACACCCGGATCTATGCTGCAATTGCCAAATTGCAGGGGACCGGCATACAGACGCAGCAGCAGTTGATGGACCGCTCGCGTCGAGCCCGTGAAGACGAAGAACACGGCCTTTCCAAGCCCGGTGATCCGCAAAAGATTCAACTCCAGAAGAAGAGCGAAGAATTACGATCGCAAATCGCAGTCAGCGGGACAGAAGATGCTTCTGCTTTGCAGAAGCAATTAAGCGCGGTGGAAAACCGCCTCCAGAAAATTGAGACCGAGGGCAAGTTTGCCGAGAGGATTATCCAGGCCTACGAGCCCAGCGTCTGCCTTATCCATGTTGTGCTGGCTTTCCGCGAGCATACTACCGGATCGAGGTTACGCTATGCAGGGGTCACGAGCACCGGCGCCCCGGCGACCGACGAACACAACAATCCACTCGTGAGCCTTACCGGAAATGGTCCGGAAGTGCACGTGGATATTTTCGGCACCGGGTTTCTCGTCTCCGACACGGGACAGATACTCACCAATCATCACGTCGCGGAACCCTGGTGGCAGAACGATGAGTTGAAGGAAGCGCTCGATCAGGGTGTTGAGCCCGTGATTGCTGAGATGACGGCATATTTCCCCGGCATTGCCAACGGAATTGCGGTTAACACCGAGAAGATCTCATCTGCCGCGGACGTTGCTGTCGTGAAAGGAAATGTCTCGGGGCTGGGCATCAAACAGATCGCCCTTGCGGATGGCCGCCACTCGACCGTCAGTGGAGGCCCGGTCGTGCTAGTTGGATATCCCACCGCCCTTGATGCAATTCTGGCCCGGGCCGGCGAAGAAACGATTGAGTCCATCGCGACTGCATCCAAGGGTGATCCGAAGCAGGTGGTGGAAGAACTCGCTCGCCGTAAACTGATCAGGCCCACTACCACTCAGGGGCACATCGGCGCCGTACTGCCCGACAAGATTGTCTATGATGCCCAAACCACTTCGGGCGGCTCTGGCGGTCCGCTTTTCAACAATGATGGCAAAGTCATAGGAATTAACTTTGCGATGGTCCGCGAATTCGGCGGATCGAATTTCGCTATTCCCGTAGTCTACGGGAAGTCACTCCTAAGACCGTAAGCCGCCGGTCGGCTGCGCGGCCCTTCGCGTTCGTTCTTTGCGATTGAGTGGGCGCTGCGTACTTGTCAAGCACTGACAAAAATCCTGTTGTTGAGAATCAAGAGTCTGGGTGATGCACGCACCCAGGTTTCGAACACCACGAAACCTGGGGCACCCGGCGGAAAACCGTCATTTTAGGGATTTCGCGGCAGCCTCCGCCTCCTGGAGCAAGGAGTTGAGATCACTTCTTTTCAGAAGCCTGCCTCCGACGATCACGGCTGAGATCCGTTTCGTATTTGAAATATCCACCAGCGGATTCGCGTCCAACACGACTAGATCACCAGTCTTTCCCACCTCAATACTTCCCATTGAGTCGCTCATGCCGAAAAACCGAGCAGGGTTAACTGTAGCTGTCCTCAGCGCTTCGAGGGGCGTAAATCCTGCCTCAACAAACAGCGCCAGTTCGTCCTGCAAGCTAAAACCCGGATACGTGTATGCCGCCGAAACATCCGTCCCCGCGAGAAACAAAACTCCCAAACGATTAGCAATCAGCATCTGCCTAGTAGTCATGTCGTAATTGCGCTTGCGAAATGCTATATATGCGGGGGTTCGGTACCTCGTCAACATTCCGTTTTGCGGTTTCCAATCTTCGCGCATTGACGCAGGTATGTATTGAAGACATGGATCGTCTTGTTTGCTGATGTCGTCGATGAAAGTCAGGCCACGACCCACTACGCGTGTCGGTGTGAGATATGTACTGTTTTTTACAAAGGTTTTGTAGAGTTCTTCTGTTCGCTGCGGGCTGAAATGGTCAAGTTCGCCGTTCCCCTCCTTCGCGATCCCCTCCGGAATGAGCGAGAAGTTCTTCGTGCGCATTGCCTCTTCAAAGTACTCGGTTGGTGCGGGCTTGTTCTTCTCGTAATCTAGGCTGGGAAGGATGCCAATCCCATGCTCAATGCTGCGCTGTCCCGCGTTCGATGCTTCCTCCTGAGTGATGCTTCCGGGAACATGCCCAGCGAAAGGCAGGCCGACACGCTTCGATTCCTGCACGATGGCGAAATAGGCGTCTCTCGAAAGGCCGTCATAGACCTTCACAAAGTCCGTCCCCATCTGCTTGAGGAACTGAACCGCGCGGCGACCGTCATCTGCAGTGCTGACAGATATGGCATGTTCAGGATGAGCAGGATGAGGCCCGTCTACGACTGGGCCGCAGGCTACGATTCTGGGACCGAGCACTCGTCCCGAAGCCACGTCAGCTCTCCATTGGAATACGTCTTTGGGGACGCCGCCCATGTTTCGCACACCCAGAACTCCATTCGCAATGAACATGGGGAAATCACGCTCCGGTGTGAGAATGTGAACGTGCATGTCCCACAAGCGTGGCATGAGGAACTTGCCAGTCCCATCGAACTCCATTGCCTTTTCAGGAATCTGACTCCGGCCTGTCTTGCCGATAGTAAAGATTTTGCCTGAGCGAATCAGCACAGTCATTTCCGACTGCGAAGGTTCACCGTTCAGATTGATGATAGTGACGTGTGTTATCGCCAGAGTATCGGAGCTGGTTGCTTGCTGAGATTTGCAAATAGGAACTAGTGTCAAGAGCGTAGCAATCAACCATGCTTTCATGGAATCAGCTCTAAGTAAGAATTAACACCTTACGGCTTAGACACCGCCAAAGGAAGGCGGGTTCCTAACGGAGATGGGCCTATCTATCGAAACGCAAAGAGCCGCCCAGAGCTATGCGCTGCGACGGGGGGCTCACCCCCTCAACTTGCCCCCACATTTTTATTGAGGAATCCCTCCAAAGAATCTGGCGGATCGCGGTGACCGACGCCTTCTGAATCACGTCAAGCAACTGGTGGCGTTTGACGGCCGGGTGCCCCACGTCTCACGCCTTTCGAGACGTGGGTGCTGGCAACGCCCCAACTCCTGTCTCAGGTTCGATTGCGGATCTGATTTTGGGCGGCGCAGCGGTGTGCGCCTAGGGTTGGATTTGATATACAACACCGGACTGTTACACCCTTGGGAAGTGGTCCCGTCCAGCAATCCATTGCGGATGGTGACGCCTCCCCCCTGGATAGAATCCATCCGATCCTCCGGTGAAGCTGTAGAGGACAGTTTCCACCCATTTGTACTGAGGCTTCGATA
The DNA here is from genome assembly GCA_046727255.1 of Acidobacteriota bacterium. Classification (GTDB taxonomy): domain Bacteria; phylum Acidobacteriota; class Terriglobia; order Terriglobales; family Acidobacteriaceae; genus Acidiflorens. Next base: position 26,349 of record JBKPCG010000072.1, read on the forward strand.
ACTTGAAGGCCGTACCGTAGTAGTTGTACGACGCCCATCTCCGCCTGGCCATCCCGCGATAACACTAACCGCCCGAGACAACCGTAGTACCACTACCAGCATCTTTGCGATGCGGACCGCGCCTGACTTCGTCGGAGGTTAACTACGCGGGACTAGTTCGCTTTCTTATCGCTTCATACGCAAGTTGGCTTATTTCATTTCCCTGGCAACGAATTGTTTTTGCACCTGTTGCGTATCCACTTCGTGTCGTCACAGCTGCGAGTCGCCGTCGAGCGACAGCACGAGGAGAAGCGATGAAAAAGCTGCTGGTATTGTCCTTCTGGGGAGCCCTATTACTGCTTAGCGTGGCTCCTCTCGCCGCTCAGAACACCGTTGATGTCCTGAATAACGGACCCCAGCCCGCGAACACCGCTGGTTGCGCCGTGAACCCGAATTGTATTCCGGCGATCTGGTCCACGACCTCCAACGCGGGCACGGACATTAGCGCGCCGATCACCGCGAATTTCGTTTTCATCCCTAATGGCGGAGCTTTGCTTACCGACTTTCCAGCCGCAACCAGCGGGCAAATCTGCCTGGCCGATACCCGTGATCTGACTGGGACCACGCTGTTCGCCCAAGTCGCCGCGAACTGTCAGGCCGCCCGAGGCGTCGCCCTCCTTCTTATACGTGACAGCGGAGTCACCGCCCCATCAGCGATCCCGGTATTTGTCATATCCACGGCCAACGGAGACTTTCTGCGGAATTCGGTCGGGTTCAACGCGACCACCGGAGTTTCCAATTACCCCATCCGAATCAATGTGGCTGTGGCCGTTCCCCCCGCCAATCCCACCGGTCAGCACAATTGCCCGGATGGTCAGGCGGTCGCAGCGTACGTTGGCCCGGGAACCGCGAAGTACACGCCCAATGAGAGTCTGTGCCTGCCCGCAGGGGCAGGACAAGCTGTCGAGCCGAGCATGACTGTGGACTCGCAGGGCAGCATCTACGTCGAGTCCATCCGCGGAGTCCCCGGCGGTCTTGACCTGTGGCGCTGGTATAAAACTGCAGACAGCGGGCCGAACGCCGACGGAACGCTGCCCTTCAGGTACGAAGGTCAGCCTGATTGCGGCATGTTCGTAACCCCGTTTTGCAGTTCGAGCGGGTTTGCGCCCGGAGGAGGCGACGGAGACGTTGCCGTAAACAATCCGGACCCCTCGAACGCGAACACTCCCAATGTAGCTGTGGTCAGCCTTAGCGCAGCGGAAGTTACCGGCAGCAAGTCCACGAACCGTGCGGATACGTTCAGTACTCCGAATCCGGCCACCGCCGGTGTTCCCTTCGACGATCGCATGTGGCTCGATGGCCTCAACGATCCTTCGCACGTGTACATGGAATACCACGATTTTGGGACGACCTCCCAAATCTTCGTGCAACGCTCGGCGGACGGAGGCCAGAACTACACGGACGCGCTAGGAACGGTAGTCGATGCTGTGACTGAGCCGAGCGTCGGTCCTCCTACCGGCAACATCGCGGGGCAGATCAAGGTGGACAACAGCAGTTGTTCAAGCCACGGCAATCTCTACCAGATCTTTGTCGGCCCCGATAATCCGGTGGACAATTCACACAACAGCGCCGCCTACATGAATGCCGCCTACGTAGGCGTCGCCACGGGCGTGAGTCTCACCAATCCCACGCTCTCGTTCACGGACTACAAGATTTTCAGTTGTGGTGCGGGTTCGACGTGTCCTTCGGGAGCCGGTCTTGGCAACCTGTTCCCGGCGCTCGCGGTGGACAACTTCGGCTACCTGTACGCCACCTGGTCGGACAATACTGACGTCTATTACTCGTTCTCGACCACTCTCGGGACGCGCTGGTCCCCGGCCATCAAGGTAACTCAGAACACATCCCAAGCCGGAAAGTCGAACGTATTCCCGTGGATCGCTGCTGATGCCAATGGCCACGTGGCCATTGCGTGGTATGGAGCCGATCAAGTCGGGAACTCGAATACAGTCTCGGCGACCAACACACACTGGAACGTGTTCGTTGCGGAGAGCGTCAATGGCCATGCGATCTCACCGACTTTCACGTTCAGCCAAGCCACCGACCACTCCAACCACACGGGACAGATCTCAACTGGCGGCCTGTTGGGCAGCTCCGACCGGAGCCTGGCCGACTTTTTCCAGATCGCGATGGACCCGACCCATCTCGTCAACATTGCCTATGCGGATAATCATGCCGGTCCGTCTGTAACATACTTCACGCGGCAAAGGGCGGCGGCCGCGGGCATCGCCACCAAAGGCAAATGCGCCGGCACCTCCCACGAGGCTGGCGGTAAGGGCCACATAAACGGCAAGCATGGCGGCCAGGCCCAGTTCAACTTCAATTACGACGATTCCAACCAACCAACTGGTAGCGCGTCGTTCACAGATCCCGGCTCAGGCGTCAACTTTCAGGCGACGCAGATCACGGCCGCAACCTTTGACCAGGTCGCGCACACCGTGACCCTTACCGGAACTGGGACCGACAATGGGCGCGCAGTAACATTCACGATCGTAGCTGCCGACAGCTCGCTGGCGCCTCCAGGACTGTTTGGCATCACGCTCACCGATGGCTACAACAACAGCGGCAACCTGCTGGATGGAAGCGTTACTGTCTACTAAAGGAAAATCCCGACAGCACTGCGAGGCCGGCGGCTTATATCCGGTCTCGCAGTTTTTTGATCCAGAAAATCCCGCTGGCTCCGAATAAGATGTGAGCGAGATCTGCCGGGAAGGCACCGAGCCAGTAGACTCCCGTTCCCACTCCCACGCGATCTACATTTTGTCCAGTGCGAGTCGTGCCGTTGATCTGCCCCGCAGCCCTCGGGGTTGGCTCGTGCTTTCGTCTGCATTTCACTGTTCGTAGCAAATTAAAATGTCCGGTTTTTGTAGCACACGATATGTCCGGTTGTTAGGTCAACTTCTAATTATCTGGTTGCTTCAGCAAGCCCCAATAAGTCGTGTAGAGGGTGCCCCGACCAGCGTTTCCCAAGACGCTTCGCCAGTTTCAGTCCGACTTTGCCACCGAGGAGGCCTGCCAGAAGTATCTGGCGGCTTGTC
>JBKPCG010000073.1:0-78252 GCA_046727255.1 Acidobacteriota bacterium
CGACAAGCCGCCAGATACTTCTGGCAGGCCTCCTCGGTGGCAAAGTCGGACTGAAACTGGCGAAGCGTCTTGGGAAACGCTGGTCGGGGCACCCTCTACACGACTTATTGGGGCTTGCTGAAGCAACCAGATAATTAGAAGATAACTAGACTTCTGATCTCTTTCGAAACCTGAGCATGCGTTGGATCTCCAAGCCGGCGGATTCGTTGAAGACGCGGGTGCTCGCCGCCGCGCTTGCCGATTGCGGCCTGAAAATTGCGCCTGCGGCCTTGCCGGTTCTGGCGGATCTGCTGGTCCGGCGCGGAATCGATGAGCCTGAAGGGGCCCGGCGCTTCCTGGTGCCTGAGCTCGCGCATCTCCACGACCCGCTCCAGATGAGCGGGATGAAGTCCGCCCTCGACCGGCTGGAGGCGGCGGTTGAGCGCAAAGAAAAAGTGTTGATCTACGGCGACTACGACGTGGACGGCACCACCGCGATTGTCATTCTCAAGACTGCGATCGAGTTATGCGGCGGCACTGCCGACTTCCACGTGCCGCACCGCATCCGCGAAGGTTACGGCATGCGGGACGAGGTGATCGAGGGCGCCGCCGCGGACGGTGTGCGGCTGATCATCAGCGTGGATACGGGTATCCGAGCTTTCGCCGCCGCCGACACTGCGCGTCGAACCGGCGTCGATCTGGTCGTCACTGACCATCACTTGCCGGGAAACGACGGCATCCCGCAAGCGTTGGCCGTGGTCAATCCCAATCAGGGCGGCTGTGACTATCCCTGCAAATATCTGTGCGGCGCCGGAGTGGCCTTCAAACTGGCGCAGGGACTAATGCAGCGCCGGCTCGACGCGAAAGACCAGTCACGACTGCTGATGTCGTTCATGAAAGTTGTCGCCATCGCAACCATCGCCGATGCGGTCCCGCTGCTCGGAGAAAACCGCGTCTTTGCCAGTCTCGGTCTGGCCGGCTTGCGTTCGCCGGTCAATGTCGGGCTGAAGGCGCTGCTCGAAGTCGCCAAGCTGGGCGACGCACGCGCTCTCACCGCCACCGAGGTCGCTTTCCGCATCGCGCCCCGCCTGAACGCCGCCGGGCGCATGGACGCGGCCCGCGACGTGGTGGAACTGTTCAGTGGGAAAGACATCGATCGTGCCCGCCAGATCGCCGGGCGTCTCGATCAGCTCAATGCCGAGCGACAGGACGAAGAGCGTCGCATCCTCGAGAGCATCGAGCGCCGGCTGGAAGAAGAACCTGCGCTGCGTGACACTTATTGCATGGTGATCCAAGGCGAGGGCTGGCACCGCGGTGTGATCGGCATCACCGCCACCCGCATAGTCGAGAAATACGGTCGCCCGGCGCTGGTGTTGTCACGCGAAGGAGAGGAATCGCACGGATCGGGACGCTCGATTCCAGCATTTCACTTGCTGGATGGGCTCGAATCCTGCCACGAACTGTTCTCGCGCTACGGCGGACACGCGCACGCGGTCGGCTTCGCTCTCCCCGCCGCGAATGTACAGAAATTGTGCGCGCACCTCGACGCCTACGCTCGCGCCCGCCTCACGCTCGCGGACTTCGAGCCACAGCTTGAATTCGACGCCCGCCTGCCGCTCGAAGAAGTTACGCCCGAACTGCACCGAGCGCTACGTCTGCTGGAACCCTTCGGAATGGATAACCCCGAGCCCGTCTTCACCGCGCAATCTGTGCGCCTGATGGCGCCGCCCCAGGCAGTGAGAGAAAAACACATCAGGCTGCGCCTCGCGCCGTCGGCGAACGGCTCCGTTGCAGCAGCGGCTGCCGCGCAGGACTTCACGCCGCGTTGCCATCCCGACGCAGCTGCGATCCCGAAACGAGAGGATGCGGGGACGGGGCATCGCAACGTCCTGGCGGGGCAGAGTCCCGCCGCCACACAGTCTTCCTGGCGGCGAAACATTACCTTCAATGCGATGGGATGGGGCCTGAAAGAGTCCTGCGATCAATTGCCGTTGCTGGCAGGGGATCGCCTCGATGTTGCCTACTCGATCGGCATGAATGACCATCCTGAATTCGGCGGGCTGGAGTTGACGTTGCAAGACATAGCGCGCAGTAAGTAAATACGAAGGCAATTTTGATCTTTACAGTTCTCCAGCTCGTCTTTATAGTCCCGGTCCATGAATGGACCTTTCTTTTGCAGCCAGTGTGGTGCGCCCAGTGTGGCGGGCGCTCAGTTTTGCACTCGGTGTGGCGCTTCAACTCAACCCGCGGCAGCGCCCGCGCCAACACCTGCGGCTATCCCTTCTCCTGTCGCGGCTCGTTCATACCAGCCGCCTGTAGCCTATCCCGGCACAGTTCCCGTAGGCGGCGTTCGCTACGGTGGATTTTGGATCCGCTTCGTGGCGGCGATTATTGATGGCATCATCGTCCAGGCGGTGGTCTTTCCAATTAGCTTACTAATCGGCGGGGTTACAGGGTTGGCAGGGGCTATGAGCGATATTCAAAACATTGGACTTCGGATTATGGGTGGAACCATCAGTTTCGTAATCGGTGTAGCGGGAAGCTGGCTGTATGAAGCCTTGATGGAAAGTTCCTCGCGGCAGGCTACGCTGGGCAAGATGATCTTCCAAATGAAGGTCACCGATCTCTCCGGAAACCGGATCTCTTTTGCCCGCGCCACCGGCCGCTATTTTGCCAAGTGGCTTTCCGGATTGACCTTGTTCATCGGCTACATCATCGCCGGCTTCACCGAGCGCAAACAGGCATTGCATGACATGGTGGCCGGAACCCTAGTGCGAATCGGCCGAAGTCAGAAGTTAGAAGTCAGATTGCAGAAGTGAGACCTTCGCCGTCTACTCTGCAATCTGACTTTTGCAATCTGACTTCTGGAATTCCACGCAACTCCCACCCTCCCTGTCTCTCCATCCGCTAAACTTAAGTGAAATGCCCCTTCCAGTCTCCCGGCTGCGTCGCTGGTTTGCTGCGGGCGCGATCTTGATGGTCGTGATGGTCGGGGGCATGTACCTATACGCTCGCTGGCGCGTGCGCAATGCCCTCCACGATGTCCCGAAGAAAATCGGCATCGAGATCCAGCAGACTGCGGAGGGTTTTTCCATCTCCAAGTCCGAGGAAGGTCGCACTCTGTTTATGGTCAGCGCCTCGAAAGCGGTGCAATTCAAAAAAGGCGGACGAGCCGAACTGCACGACGTCAAGATCATCATCTACGGGAAAGATTCCAGCCGCTTCGACCGCATTACCGGCGCTACCTTCGAGTACGACCCTGCCTCCGGCGATGTTACTGCCAACGGTGTGGTCGCGATTGACCTGGAAGCGAATCCCGAGGGCCCGCATGCGGCCGATCAGGCGCCCCCCCGCCAGACAAAGAACCCCATTCACATCGAGGCGAACGGTCTGGTGTTCAATCGCAACACTGGCAACGCATCTGTCAATGGACGAGTCATTTTCCAGACGCCGCAGTCGTCGGGTTCGGCGATAGGCATTCGGTACGTCGCCAAAACCGGCACTCTGAGCCTGCTCTCGGATATCTCGCTTGATATTGCCAGTCCGCAACGGGCCCACATTACTGCGGCGCACGCGGAAATCACAAAGCAGCCGCGACAGGTCGTGCTTAACCATCCGCGAATGTTGCGGGAGCAACAGCAACTCTGGTCCGACACCGCCACATTCTTCCTTCGGCCCGACAACACTGTTGACCGCGTAGTGGCCGGGGGCAGCGTTGAATCCGAACTGCATGGCGCGTCCGATGCGCGCACACGCGCCGACCGGGCAGAACTACTGCTGACCGGGCCGCGCAATCTCCTGCAGACGGCCATTCTTAGCGGCAACGTGCAATTGCGATCGCAGGGAGCCCAACCAGCGGAAGCTTCGGCTGGACGCGTCACGTTGCGCTTCGCGGGGCAACAGATGCTAAAGACCGTTCATGCCGAAGGAGGCGTAAGACTCGCGCAGCAGAAGGGTGCGAGCGGAGCCGGAGCTGTTGTAGCTTCCGCGACCGCGACCTCAAAGACCGGCGCACTCGACGCACAGGATCTCGAACTGACTGCCCCTGCCATGGACTTTATCGTGAAGGGAGGCCGCCATCTAGGGCGGGCCGAGACCAGCGGGCCTCCACAGATCATCATCGCCCAGGCTACGGTCCATCAGAAGACAGTCGTCACCGCCGGCAAGTTTACCTTTGGGTTCACCGAGCAGAATCGCCTGGCCAGCCTTCACGGCGCGCCCGACGCCAGGATTGTCACCAGCACCACGGGGCAACCTGACCGCCTCTCGACCAGCCAGACCCTAGATGTAGCATTTCGTCCGACCGGCGGCATTGCCTCGATCACGCAGGAGGGCAGCGTCGCCTACGTTGACGGAACCCGCAAGGCGTGGGGGCAGCGCGCAACCTACACCACGACGGATCAACTCTTGGTGCTGAGTGGATCGCCCCGGGTCGCCGACGGCGGTATGACGACCACTGCGCAGGTCATTCGCCTGGATCGCGCAACCGGTGACGCTATCGCCGAGGGCGGCGTGAAGAGCACTTATTCGGAATTGAAAGCGCAGCCTGACGGCGCGCTGCTCGCTTCCGCCGACCCGATCCACGTGACCAGCCATAGCGTGACCGCTCGTCGGGCGCCCGCAGTCGCGATTTACTCCGGGAATGCGCGCCTGTGGCAAAACGCGAATGTGGTGGAGTCCCCTTCGATTCAATTCGACCGCGAGCATCGCTCGCTGGTAGCACAGGGCACGGCCGCACATCCGGTTTCGACCGTGCTCGTGCAGATCGATAAGAGCGGGAAGGCCACTCCGGTCACCATCACATCGCCGCGCCTGGCCTACAACGACGCCGATCGGAAAATCATCCTCGACGGGGGCGTGACCGCAAGAGGCGCCGACATCACCATGACTGCGCGGCAGATGAATGTATTCTTGCGGTCCCGAGCCCAGTCTTCAGCGGGTAGTGGCAGCGCGGGCCCAGGTCAAGTCGATCGGATTGTTGCGGACGGCAACGTGGTGATCACGCAACCGTCCCGACGAGCGACCGGAGAGCGGTTGGAGTACCTTGCTGCCGACGACAAGTTCATTCTGACGGGCAATTCGCCTAGCATTTTTGATGCCGAACATGGCAAGATTACCGGCGATTCGTTGACTTTCTTTAGACGCGATGATAGGGTGCTGGTGGAAGGCAGAGAGACGTCCCCGACAACAACCAGGACGCGAGTGGCACGATAAATGCACACCCTGGCCACCGACGAAATCGGCAAAACTTATCGTGGCCGGCGGGTAGTAAACGGAGTCAGCCTTCAGGTACAGCAGGGTGAAGTGGTCGGCCTGCTGGGCCCGAATGGCGCCGGAAAAACTACTTCCTTCTATGCAATTGTTGGCCTGATTCCTCCCGATACCGGTAGGGTGCTGTACGACGAACAAGATATCACCGGCGTTCCCATGTACTTACGGGCGCGCCAGTACGGCATCAGCTATCTCCCTCAAGAAGCTTCGGTGTTTCGAAAGCTGACGGTCGAAGAGAACATTCTCGCCGTTTTGGAAGCCCAGCCTATTTCCTGGCACGAGCGCCGGGAGAAGGCAGAGAAGCTGATTGACCAGCTCGGACTGGAGCATATCCGCCAGAACCGGGGATACGCATTGTCGGGTGGCGAACGAAGGCGGGTCGAAATCGCGCGGTCGCTTTGTATTAACCCCACCTTCATCCTGCTGGATGAGCCGTTTTCGGGGATTGACCCGATTGCTGTCTTGGACTTGCAAAAGATCATTTCGGACCTGCGAGCGGGAGGAATCGGAATCTTAATAACGGACCATAACGTTCGCGAGACGCTGTCGGTGACGGATCGGGCCTACATCATCAATGAAGGCCGGATCTTTCGCGCAGGAACACCGGAGCAGTTGGGAAGTGATCCAGAGGTACGCCGGGTGTATCTGGGAGAGACGTTCTCCCTGGTTTAAGCAAGTTACCGAGGCGTGACCGGATGGGCCTTTCGTGTCGGGTCGGTCGACTTCGGTGCATGAGAAGTTAGATATTAGATAGAGGTCAGAGGTAAGAGGTCAGATTGCAGAGGTGAAGAACTCTCGGGTTGAGAGCCTTCACCTCTGCAATCTGACCTCTGACCTCTGACCTTGTATAGCGGTAAACGAGACCAAACTCAAAAATCATGGTTCTTCTTCAGCCCAGATTGAACGTCAAGCTGTCCCAGCGTCAGATACTGACGCCGGGTCTCGTGCAGATGGTTTCGGTCCTTGCGCTCAATAAGCTCGAGCTCAAAGACATGATCAACGCCGAGATGGTCGAGAACCCGGTTCTCGAAGAGCTGGAAGATGCAGTCCCGCTGCTCGATGATGTCGGGCGTCAAGAAGAAGAACGCGATCGCATCGCGGCGCAGGCTACTGCCGAAGAGAAACCAGTTGCGGATGAGAAAAAAGACCCCTTCGAAGAAATCGATTTCGGCTCCTTCTTCCAGGACTATCTGGACCCCGGTTACCGCAGCCGCGGAGAGATGGAAGAGATTGAGAAGCCTTCCTTCGAGAACTTCCTTTCCAAGCCCGGGAATCTGACCGACCACCTGCGCTGGCAACTGGGAGCGATTTCAGTGAGCCAGCCGGTGCAAGACGCAGCCGAAGTGATCATCGGCAATCTGAGCGAAGACGGATATTTGATTGCGAGCGATGAAGAACTGTTGGGGATCACGCCTCCTGCGGCGCCCGACGCCGACGCCCAAAAACAGGCCAAGATCGTCACCGAAGCGCAAGCGATTGGAATTGACGCCGAGGTGCCCGCCGACCCGGAAGTTTCCGGAGTCGCGCCGGGATACGGCGACGCTGAGGAATTGCTGGAAGACACCGGGGACGATGCTGCGCTCGCTGTAGCAGACGAGGTCGCCTTCCAAGCCGAGGTACCTACGCCAGAGGAGAAGGAACCTTCTCCCCCCGCGCCCGCTATCTCGACGCTGCCAGTTGTCCCCGCCAGTTTCACCCAGGCGGATCTACACGAGGCTCTGGAAATCGTTCGCCAGTTCGATCCCCCGGGGGTAGGCTGCCGCGACCTGCGCGAGTGCCTGCTCTATCAGTTGCGATATCACCTGGCGCAGTTGCAGCAGCATAGAAACGGCAACGGCGCCACTGAGCAGGTCGTGAAGGACGCGATGGCGGTGGTGGATCAGCATCTGCGCGCAGTCACTCTGAAGCAATTCAAAGAGATTGGCCGGGCGATCGGCCGGCCGGTTGAGGCCGTCTTGGCCGCGCTCGACTATGTTCGGACCCTCGATCCTCGTCCCGGACTTCAGTACAACAAGGTTCCCGCCCGGCTGATCGAACCCGATGTGGCTTTCATCAAGCATGGTGACGAGTGGTTGGTCATCATGAATGACGAAGACATGCCCCAGTTGCGCCTAAACCCTGCCTACAAACGGTTGCTGACCCGAGACGGTAACGATCGCGACACCCGCAATTACGTGAAAGAGCGCTACAAATCGGCCATTCAGTTGATCAAGAACATCGAGCAGCGCAAGCAGACGATCATGAAAGTGTGCTATTCGATTGTCGCGCGCCAGCAGGATTTCCTCGAACGCGGCATCGATCAGCTCAAGCCCATGATGATCAAAGAGGTGGCCGAAGAAATCGGCGTCCACCCCTCCACCGTCAGCCGCGCGGTAGCCAGTAAATATGCGCACACCCCGCAGGGCGTGTTCGAATTGCGGTACTTCTTCTCGGAAAGCGTGCAAGGACCCGAGGGCGGCAACACTTCACTTCTGATTCTCAAGCGGCGAGTCAAGAAACTGATCGAGGAAGAAGATCCCAGCCGGCCGCTGACCGACGAGCAGATCACACGCATTCTGCAGTCGCAGGGCATTCAGGTCACGCGCCGCACAGTTGCGAAATATAGAGAAGACATGAAAATCCCCAGCACGCATCAGAGAAGAGTGAAGAAATGACATTGCAGAGGTTAGAGGTCAGATTGCAGAGGTAAAAGCAGCCGAATGTTGTGTTTTTACCTCTGCAATCTGACCTCTAACCTCTGACCTTGTTCCAAAGCAGTGCCCGATTTTGGATCGAGATTGAGGAGGGCTTGCTCCATGAACGTGGAATACACCGGCCGGCAGTACGAAATCACTCCCATCATCCGCAAAGAAGTCGAAACGGGACTCAACAAAATCCGCAAGATTCTGGGCGACAAGTTCGAAACCAAAGTAGTTCTGGCCGTCGAGAAGCACAGGCATAAGGCCGAGATCACAATCAGCCCGCGCAATGGACCTATTGTCGGACTCGCGCAGGCTACCGACATGCTTTCGGCGGTGCATGAAGCTCTCGATCACCTGCAGAAGCAGTCCCTCAAATACAAGACCAAGTGGCTGAGCAAGAAGCGCAAGGCGGGCAAGAAATTCAATGGCGGAGCTGAGCAGGATAGTGTTGAAGGTGCCGTCGGACTCACCGAGACCACTGCCGTTTCGGTCACAGTTCACAAATTTCCAGCGGTCGCCCGAACCACCGAAGTCCACCTGGTGCACTCCAAGGACTCCGTCGCCCTGCGGCCCATGACCCTGGAAGAAGCGATCAAAGAGGCGCATTTCCGTGACCGCGATGTTTTCGTCTTCCGCGATCCAAAAGGCAAACTGATGGTGCTCCATCGCACGCGCGAAGGAAAGATGGAGCTGATCGAAGCGCCGTAGGACGGCGGTCAGCGCTCAGCTGAGGATCGGGTCAATCTCTGCAATCTGACCTCTGACCTCTGCAATCCACTACACTCCGTTCGTCACATTCTGCGCCCATTGTATGGCCTGCCACCACTTCTCGGCGACCTCTTCGTCGTCAAGTTGCATTTGCCTTCGCCAGTTGGCTTGATTGCTCCCATTCCCCGGATTCCTGCGCCAGCATAAGCTGGTAGAGCGGACGCAGTTTGCTGGTCTGGCCTAGAAGCGCGGCTTTGATTTCCTTTTCTACCGGTACTTGCGCCAGCAGAACCTCCATCTGTACTTCCATGATGGCGTCCATGACCGAGTAGCCTTGGAAGAGCGTAAAGCCCATGTCCCGGGCCTGCCGGAATTCCTGGGGAGTCCAGCTTTTCAGCCAGCATCTGGCGCTTGCCCGTTCCAAACCGCCGCATCAATCCAGCTCGCTCCTCGACTTTGGTCGCCCGGAAGTCAATCTTAATGATGTCGGCAAAATCGCACAGTGAAATACGCGGGTCGTTGGGAGCGAAGTCATCGAGTGCGATCAGGTAGCCGGGATCCTTCAGCTGCTTGCACACAGCGATGACCCGGTCCCCGGGTTCTACGGTCTCGAGAATCTCGGCCACGGTCTGATCCGGCGGCAGCAAGGTCACCAAATCCTTGAACAGCACGTCGCGTGTGCAATTCACAAAGGCGCGGCGGCCATCGCAAAGCGTGTTCATGCCGAACAGCAGAGTACTGTCCAGGGTGCTGCGGGAGGCGACTTCCGGGTCCGCACGAAAGCAGTTTTCCAGCCCGTCGCGGAACAGCAGTTCGTATCCGAATACTTTCTGCATGCGATCGAGAACGGGCTGACGCGCGACATATCGCTGTCCCGGAACGGCGAGAGCACTCTCGCCAGGGATCGCGCCTTCGGCAGACACTGGATTCACTCTTTCTACATCGGCGCGGTGAGGGCGGAACTTCAGGGGCCAGATTCCATCCCCATCTGCTGGAACGGAGGGGCTTACCGTAAAAGGGAACTGCGTGATTTTCGCGAGGTTTCTGGTATTCGAGTTGCTTTTGTGTACAGAATGGACCGGATGGCCGTAGCTCCTCCCGTCCCCTAGACTCGTTTTCGCCCGGCTCACTTGCGGGCGAGGAGAGGATCTCCATGCTCTGGACCATTTTTGTGATCTTGCTGATTATGTGGCTGCTGGGCTTCAGCTTCCACATCGCGGGTAGCCTGGTTCACCTTTTGTTGGTGGTCGCCTTGATTGTGCTGATTGTCAACCTGATCTCGGGCCGTCGCGGCGTAATCTGAAGAGGGATTCGCGCGCCGGTGACCGCCGGCGCGTTGCTCTTCTACGCTCAAGCCGCTATGATCCGCCGGCTATGATTCGGCGGACATGACCGAACTCCTACGAACCCTGCGCTTACGCGATCTCTCCCTGCTGATTGTGGGCGCGGTTATCGGTTCCGGTATCTTCCTGGTGCCGGCGCAAGTGTTGCGGCAGGTCCACGGTTCCACCGGACTCGCTAAGCTGGTATGGCTCGGAGGCGGTGTACTGGCCCTCCTAGGCGCACTGCGAACTGGCTACATGAAGCTAATTCCGCAAGTGAGATGGCACAGTCGCCACCGGCCCGTTCTACTGCCCCAATTACGAGAAGGTTTACATCGCTCTAGGAGTGGCCGCACTCGGAGACGACCGTTTACAGCGCATGTCCAGGGGACACGTGAATCCCGATTCCTTCACTCACGGCTCCTCGCAGCAGCGCATGGAGTGGTTTCAGAAGGGCTATTCCAGCGGGGATATGAATGCCTGCAACACCTTTGCCCAGTGAGTCCAGAGTCGCCCAGGCATTACCAAAGGGTTCCGCTTGTGCAAAACTACAAACATTACCCCTTGCGCAGCCGATGCTTTCGTAGGTAACATCAAGATGTTCCCTACGGCCACGCTTCCAGGCTGGCCCTTCGCGCACAATCCAAGGCGCCAAGACAGTTTGAATACGTTCTCGATGGAAATTCAGTGGTTTGTCTGTGCTCTGCCGTTAGTCAAGGCGTAGCCGCCTACACCAACAGCGTGCCGCAACCGCGGGGAAGACGAAACAATCAGGCCTGGTAACCAGGTCAGGATAAACAAGAATATGAACGCAGGACCGCGACATCCCTCCGGAGGCGGAGGGAAGAACAAACGGCGTCGGGGACGACGTCCGCCCAAACGAGGCGCCGCTGGAGGTCCCATGGGCCGCGACCGCCAACAGGGACAGGGCATCTACACCGCACCCATGGATCACAGCTATCGTGCCAAGATGGGCGGCGACAATGGCAGCAGGGGAGGAGCGCGCCGCGCCGGCTTCGGCCCGTCTTATGCTCCGCTGGAACCCGAGCCCCTTCCTGCGCAACACGAGGACGCCGCCTCCCGCATCTTCGCTTTTGTCGAAGACCTTTTCTTCCTCGCCAAGATTCAGGAAACCGGTCGCAAGATGAACGTGAAGGTCGAATTCGTGAAGAACGAAAAAGACCTGACCGACCGTCTCAGCAACAACGGTGACGGAAAGCCTTCGCTCATCATCTTCGACCTGAACAACGCCAACGCGAAACCGCTGACCCTGATCCCGAAGCTGAAGAGCAAGCTGAAGAAGGGAACATCCATCATCGGCTTCCTCTCACACGTCCAAGGCGACCTCAAGCAGAAGGCGCACGAGGTAGGCTGCGACATGGTATTGCCGCGCTCCGCGTTCTCGCAGAACCTGCCGCAGTTGTTGCGGCGGCATGGCGCGATTGAACCGGAATCAGCCTCGCAGGAGTAGGCGCAATCTTTTTGCGAAATTGTCGTCCCCATGAAATTGTCATCTTTAATGACATTGTCATCCTGAGCGGAGCGAAGGACCTGCTTTTTCGTGCAGCGGAGGAAAACAGGTCCTTCGCTCGGCTCAGGATGACAGTCTTTGGTTTTTACTTCTGCAATCTGACTTCTTACTTCTGCCTTCAACCGCCTGATACAATTTCGCGGTGTTCCCTCACAAAACTCTCGTCACGACGTTGGCCTTGTCGACGTTGGTAATCGCCCAGCAGCCTCCGGTTAAGGTGAACGTGATCAACGTGTGTACCCCGTCCGCTGACGAGCAAAAGGAATTGTCGTCGGCGCTGGCCAAGGTGCCCGGGAGACAGGCTTTTGCAAGCGACTATGAAGTGGCTCGCGGACATTCCACCCTCGACCAGAGCACGGCGATTCCGGGCATGCAGCCGCTGCCGGCGGGCGCAACGTCGAGCGCCGATTGGGTGCGTATCCGCCGCGAGTTTCCCGACGCCGCACCCTTTACCAATGCTCAGTATTCGTTCAGCGTGGACTCCAAGAACATGATCGAGACCCTGGTGTTGCGGGTCCGAGAGCCCAAAGACCTGATGCAGATCTCGATTGAGGACAGCGCCTCCGCCGTTGCTTCGCCAGCGGCCATGCTGTCGTCCAATACGCCCGTTTCGCGCATCAAGCTCGAGCGCTTCGGAAAACCTTCGGTCGTGCTGGCCCGCTGTTCCGGCGCCGAGGGCCCTGCGATCGATCAGACCGCCTATGCGCCCATCTTCCGGGACGCTTCTTCGATCATGAGCCGCTATCGGGACGGGCTGGGCGTGCGCCGGATGGTTCCCCAGGAACTAGTTCGGCTACGTTGGGGAACCACAGCCAAGGCAGGCGCCGCCGGGAAGAAGAGCCCATAGCTAGAGTCCTAGCATTCTGCTGGTTGCATCGAAATTGCGTTTGCCGAATCTATCAGATTGACCATTATGGATATTCGTGACGTCATAGTCCTGGGCTCGGGATGCGCTGGGCACACCGCCGCGCTCTACACCGCGCGTGCCAACCTCAAGCCTCTGGTGCTCGAAGGACATCAGCCGGGTGGACAGCTCTCGCTTACTACTCTGGTCGAAAATTTCCCCGGGTTCCCCAATGGCATTCAAGGGCCCGAACTGATTGAGAACATGCGTAAGCAGACCGCGCGTTTCGGTGCCGAATACCGCATGGGACACGTGGTGAAGGCCGACCTGAGTAAACGTCCTTTTGAGTTGAGTCTGGGAAAAGAGACGATCTACACGCGCACGCTCATCATTGCCAGTGGGGCGTCGGCGCGTTGGCTGGGATTGCCGAATGAGCAGGCATTGATCGGACGCGGAGTTTCCTCCTGCGCCACTTGCGACGGCTTCTTCTTCAGCGGCAAAGAAATTGCAGTGATCGGCGGCGGCGATTCGGCCATGGAAGAGGCTACCTTTCTGACCCGCTTCGCCAGTAAGGTCACGCTCATCCATCGCCGCGACGAGTTTCGCGCGTCCAAGATCATGCTAGACCGCGCGCGCAGTAATTCCAAAATCGCTTTCATGACCGATACGGTCGTGGATGACGTGCTGGATGTCAGCAAGCAAGAAGTTACCTCTCTGCGCCTGCGCAATATGAAAAGCGGCGAGAGTTGGGATTTTCCCACGAGCGCGATGTTTCTCGGCATAGGTCATATTCCGAACGCCAAGATTTTTGAAGGCCAGCTCGAAACCGATGCCGACGGATACCTGGTCACGCACAAGAATGTATTTACAAAAGTTCCCGGAGTGTACGCCTGTGGTGACGTCCAGGACCGCCGCTATCGCCAGGCCATCACCGCCGCCGGTACCGGCTGCATGGCCGCACTCGAAGCGGAGAAGTATCTGGAAGAAGAGGGACACTGAGCATCACTCTGGATCAGCAGGAGCGAAAATAATGGCCGCACAGTGCACACATCTCGGCGAAATTCGCAAAGTTACACCCAGTGGTAAAGGCTGTCAGGAATGTTTGGAAATGGGCGACCGCTGGGTCCACCTGCGGCTCTGTCTTTCCTGTGGACACGTAGGATGTTGCGACTCGTCCAAAAACAAGCATGCCACCGCGCACTACCGTCATGTAAAACACCCGATTGTCCAGTCTTTTGAGCCGGGTGAGGATTGGCGCTGGTGCTATGCGGACGAAATGTTCCTGGACTGACTGAATCTCACCGGGATCCCCGCAAATCTATGTCTGATACCTCCATTGTCTCGCCTACCATGCTCTCGCGCATTCAGAGCCACCTGCGCGGTGAGACGTCGGTCGCGCCGGTCGCCACTCTGATCGGTTTCAAACTGACCGCGATTGCGCCCGGAGAAGCGACGATCACGCTGGCGACCGGTCCGCAGCATGCCAATCCGATGGGTACTCTGCATGGAGGAATTTTGTGCGACATCGCCGATGCCGCGATGGGTTTGGCCTACGCCTCGAATTTGGCCGAGGGTGAAACCTTTACTACTCTCGAAATGAAGATCAACTTTCTCAAACCGGTGTGGAGTGCAACTCTAACCGCGGAGGGGAAGGTACTCAAGCAGGGTCGCACCGTCGGCCTGACGAAATGCAACGTCAAGGACGAGAAAGGCAGTCTCGTCGCCCACGCGACGAGTCCTTGCATGACGCTCCGAGGTGAGGGTGCTGTAGGCCGCTAGCCGATGCAGCCAGGTTGAGAGGCGCGCAATTCCGAAACACTCTATTTCGCCACCGCTTTGTCAACCCTGATCGTCTTGTCGTAGATCCCGAGCAGCGCAGCCGTCCCCAAGCCCACGGCAGTGACACTCCACCAGATGAGCGCCGGCCGATGGGCGACCTCACCGAAGCGGTGGAGGAGCGTCCCACCAAACCATCCGCCGATCAGCGAACCAATCCCGATCGGCAAGAATGCAAAGCCCATGTACGTCCCTTGTTGTCCTGCCGGAGCGAGCCGTGAAATGTATTCGTAGTAGCGCGGCGCCTGGATAATCTCGCCCAGCGCCAGGACGAACAGCGCGAGTACGGCGCCCCACACAGTCGGACGCAAGGCGAGTATTACCCACGAAAGCGACGTAATCAGCGTTCCCAGAATGACAGCTGGAAACGCCGGGATCTTGCGTGTCAGATAATTCACTGCGAGCGTGAGACAGATTACCGTGAGCCCATCGGTCACGAGAATGATTTCGACGTCGGCGTTGGAATTGATGTAGCCGTGGATGTAGCCTGGCAAGCTGATGTATTGCTGCCAGAACACGATCCAGTAGCCGGTGAAGATCAACAGAAACCACATGAACCGGCTCATTCCGGCGAGCACCAACAGCAGGAGCACAACCCAGACCCACCAAGGCACGGTGAGGGGATACAGCAGCGTGCCGATGCGCAGCAGCAGTGCGACCAGCAATATCGGCAAGACCAGTCGGTAATTGCCCACGACCACGCAGAAATTCCGCGCGACCTCAGCGATCGAAGGCGGAGGAGCATCGCCAGCCTTGCGTGGTTCGCGGAAGAAAAACAGGACCACAAAAAACATCGCGAACACGCTGAGCGCGGCCACACGGTAAACATTCTCGACGCCCAGATTGCGATGCGCCCAGGAAGCGAAATAGGGGCCGAGCGCGCCCCCGATGTTGACCATCGTGTAGTAAATCGAATATCCGATCGAGCGCACATTCTCTTTGGAAGCGCGGGCCGTGGTCCCAACCACGCAAGGTTTCACCAGAGAGACCCCGAGTGCCGGCAAGATGAGAATGAAGCCGACAAACAACCCAAGCGGCACCGCATTGCGCACCGGCGCCAGCCAGGACGCTCCGATCGAGCCAATCAGGAAATACGACACCGCCAGAATGAGGTACGCAATCGACAGCGCGCGACGAAACCCCAGGCGGTCGGCGGCTGCCCCGCCGAAAATCGCGAGAAACCAGACCATGCCGCCGAAAATTCCAGTCAGGGTCCCAGTCTGCTCCGTAGAGAAATTCAGTTTTTCCTGCAAGTAGAGTGCAAGAGAAGCGAACGCCCCATAGTAAGAAAGGCGCTCAAAAATCTCGGTGATGTTCGCCACCCAGAAGGGACGCTCGAACCCAGTGCGAATTTCCTGCAACCGTTCGGAAAAGCTCAAGAGTAGCTCCAGATGGTTGTGTGGCGCGAGCGCCCCCCGCCCGCGATTACTCGCCCAGACGGTCTCGTACCTGCTGAGCAGTCAGCCCCGCCACCCGGATCACCTTATTCCGGCTCGTCTGGCCGGCAGCAATAGTAACGGACGAACGCGGCACATTCAAAAGTTTCGCAAAGAATTCGATGCAGGCGGCGTTGGCCTTGCCATCCACCGGAGGAGCAGTCAGCGCGACCTTTAGCGTGTCACCGACCTTTCCGGTGATTGCGTTCTTCTTCGCGCGCGGATGGACTTTGACCGCGAAGCTCACTCCGGTGGGCGAGTTTCTTATAACTACCATCGAAAGGCTCTACCACAGAGGTCAGGAGGACACGGAGGAAACCCTGCGAACAAATCTATCCGGGTTTCCTCTGTGTTCTCTGTGACCTCTGTGGTTATGCTTTTGCTCTCTCCCCGAAAATCGCCGTCCCCACCCGCACGTACGTCGAGCCTTCTTCGATCGCCACTTCGAAGTCATGCGACATGCCCATCGAGAGCACATCCACTCCGACCGCCGGTAGATGTCGCGATGCGATCCGATTACGAATTTCCCGCAGTTGCCGAAAGAAAGGCCGAGCGTCTTCCGGATCTTCCGAATAAGGAGGGATGGTCATTAGCCCGCGAATACTCAGGCTCCCCCACTGTGGTGCGCCCAAGAGAATTTGGTCTAATTCCTGCGAACTCGGTGCCACGCCACTTTTCGCATCCTCACCGCCGACGTTAATCTCAATCAGAATCGGCAGCGTCTTGCCCGCCTTCTCCGCTGCCCCATTTAGTTTCTCCGCGAGCCGGACAGAGTCGACCGAGTCCACCGCTCCGAACAACTCTGCCGCCCTCGCTGCCTTGTTACTCTGCAGATGCCCAATCAAATGCCACTCCGCATCCGACAAATCATGCAACGATCCAGCTTTGTCGGCAAATTCCTGCACGCGATTCTCGCCAAACACGCGCAATCCGGCAGCATGCGCCTCGCGGATGCGTTCCACAGGAAACGTCTTGCTCACTCCCATCAGCGTGATTTCTTCTGGATTGCGACCAGCCCGCCGAGCAGCGGCGGCCATCCGCTCGCGCACTCGAGCGATGTTTTCAACGATAGACATTGGAATGATTTAATCACAGGAGTGGCGGGGAGGAGTCCCGAGCTGGCGCAGGGAATAGTCAGATTTCAGAAGAGAACCACACAGACACACTTAGGTTGTCACCTCTGCAATCTGACCTCTAACCTCTGACCTATCCTGTCCTACATCATCGCCACCGGCGGCGCTGGTTCGTTCGGATCGCCCGCACTCGAAAGTGGGAGCCGGATCATTAAAGCTGCCAAGGCGACCATCACGGCCATGCCTGCAAAATATGACGGCTCGCTAAAGATTTGCGGTCTGGCCCACGCCGGAGCAAATTGCAGACCGGCCCAAAGCAGTCCCAGCACAGCTTCACCGGCGATCAGTCCGGAGGCGGTGAGCACCCCGGCATTCTCCACTCGCGCCATCTGTGCCGAGTTGAATCCGCGGCGTTTGGCCAGCCAATCTCCCATCGAGCGGAACACTCCGCCGAGGAAAATGGCGAAGGTAGTCTCAAATGGCAAGTACATGCCGACGGCTACCAGCATCGGGCTGCGCACCTGCATCATGATCATGGCAATTCCCATGAGGATTCCGACTACCACCAACGGCCACGGCATATCGCCGCCGACAATTCCTACCGCCAATGTGGCCATTAGACCAGCCTGCGGTGCCGACAGTTGACGGTCGCCAAAGCCAATTCCCCCGGCCTTGATATTGGCTTCGTGCAGCAGCATCAGTGGGAAATACATCACCAGACTGGCCACGACCACGGCAATCAGTTCCGCCAACTGAATCGTGCGAGGCGTACCGCCCAGGATGTATCCCACCTTGAAGTCCTGTAGCAGCTCACCTGCAACTGCCGCTGAAACGCAAACTACCGCGGCCACTCCCAGGACTGCCGCCACTCCCGAGATTCCCGAGACGCCAAGCGACACCATGAGAAGCGCAGCGATGATCAAGGTCGACAGCGTCAATCCGGAGATTGGATTATTGGAGGACCCGATCATTCCCACCAGACTGCCCGAAACCGTGGCAAAGAAGAATCCAACGACGAGCATCACTACGGCTGCCAGAATCGCCGGCCATATCAGTCCCGTCAAGTGAATGTAGAGGAAGCACATCAGCACAAACATCGCGGCAATCAGGCCGAACACGGCCTTCGAACTCATGTAGCGCTCGGTGCGCGACATCTGCGCTCGCTGGTCGGCCGTCTGGCGCAGTTCGCTGAATGCCTTGCCCAGCCCTGCCGTCAGGCTGGCTCGCATCTTAAACAAGGTATAGGCCGCGCCTACAAGCATTCCCCCGACGGCGATCGGCCGCACAATGAATCGCCACAGCGCGACCGACATCGTCGCCCAATCACCGGATGTATCCGCCGGCAGATATTGTTTGAGCTGAGGTCCCAGGAAAAACATCAGGAGCGGAACCATCATTCCCCACGCCAGCACGCCGCCTGCAAATTGAATCGACGCCAGTTTAAGTCCGATGATGTAACCCACTCCCAAATAAGCAGGGCTCACGCTGGGCGCCGCGAATGTGCTCGCTCCTCCCGCCGCCACAATGTTCGTGGTTCCTGCCGGACCTAACCGCACCTGGCTGCGGCCCAAACTGCCTACCGCAAAATGAAAGTCTTGGTCGGCGGCAAACAATCCGAAGCGGCCGAGCATATACACCACCCCGCCGACGCCGATATTCCAGAAGAGATATTTCGCAGCTGCGGCGCCGCGTTGTCCCGCTTTGTGAATTTCCGCCGCCGCGACTGACTCCGGAAACGGCAATTCCAGATCCTCCACCATGACCCGCCGCACCAACGAAACGAACAGCACCCCGAGGACGCTGCCTACTAACATCAATGCCGTAGCTTTCCAGTATGCGTCAGCTGGACGGAATGAGGGCCAAGCCCGCGCAATCAAAAATGCAGGAATCGTGAAAATGGCGCCGGCCGCAACCGACTCACCGATCGAACCCGCTGTACGGGCAATGTTCTCCTCGAGCAGCGATCCCTTCCATGCCCGCAGAACTGCCATTGCAATCACGGCCGCCGGATACGTCGCCGCAATGGTGATACCAGCACGCAATCCCAGGTACGCATTGGCCGCACCCAGAACAACCGTCAGGACCAGCCCCAGCAGTATGGCCCGAAGCGTGAACTCCTTCATTTCCATCGTTTCCGGAACGTAGGGGCGGTGCTTGCGTGGCCCTTGGGAAGCGGTATCAGCAGGAGTGCTCATTCAGGTTTCCTCGCCGCAATCAGGAGTTCATTTCCGATTCACATTAACAGAACGGCGCACCTTAGCACGCCAAAAGCCCGCTTTACAAGCGCGCATGCCGACGCGAACAGGCCGGAGACCGCCCGCTCCACGACCGCAACTTAGCCGTCGCCCTGGGGTTACAATAAAGACTCTGGCCCGGAGGTACGCCGTGTCTCCCCTGGGATCACCCTCCCCGTGGTCGCGTGTCTTTCAGGAATTCCATTGCTCGAGCTGCGGTGGGCAGGAAGCCTACAGGTCACGGCCTCGTGGTTTATTCGAAAAGGGATTTCTGCCTCTTCTGATGCTGAGACCAGTCCGTTGCGAGCGTTGCTATCACCGTAGATACATCTTTCGAACCGTTCCGGTACTGGAACGGGTTGCCCCCACCAGCAGGATCGAGAATCGATCTGCTAGTGACTCAAGTACTAAGACCCGCGTTGCGTAACGCCACGAGCCCCGTCTATACTGGCGATAGCTAGCCAGGCGGGAGCCCTCAACTGCTCGCCAGGTTGCGGGAGGCCGTCTTCAGCAGTACTGGCTTTCGAATACGAACTGCCCAAGGTCATGCAGCCATTCCTCGCCGTTGGGCAGAACACGCTGCCGCCAGCCTCTTCTTTACGCTTTTTCCCGCCGATTGCCGTATCTGCAACGCCCCTTTGATTCGGATTTCCAGGCTCCCAGTTTGTGAAACTTGCCTGGAAGCGCTGCGTCCGCTCGAGAGATCTCTCTGCAGCGTCTGCGGAGAAGCATTGCTTTCTCCCGCGTTTATGGATCGGGCGGAGCCCCGGTGCGGCCTCTGTCAACGCCTGCATCCTCCGTTTGAAAGAGCAGTGGCGTATGGCAGTTACGACGGCGGACTGCGCGACCTGATCCACTTGCTCAAGTACCAGCAAGTTCGTCCGGCAGCCGCTGTACTGGGGCGCATGTTGGCCGAGACGATCACTGGTGTTGAAACCGATCTGCCGCCCGGACTGATCGCGGTGGTTCCAGTCCCCCTGCACGTGCGAAAACGCGCCCAGCGCGGATTTAACCAGTCCGAACTGATCGCCCGCGCCGCCCTGAAACAACTGGCGAGTCCGGAGCGCTTTCAGATGTTTACGCACGTGCTGGTACGGCGCCGCGAGACCGAATCACAGATCGGACTGACGCGGCATCAAAGAAGAGAGAATCTGCGCGGTGCTTTTGCGGTTGTCGAACCCGAGCGGTTTGCGAAACGCGACGTCCTGCTCGTGGACGACGTTTTCACCACCGGCACCACCGCTTCCGAATGTGCGCGAGTGTTGCGGCGCGCCGGCGCACACCGCGTGTGGGTTGCGACCGTGGCTCGGACGTTGAAGGTCTCCGAAATATTCGCCGTTCCCGACCAAGGGCTGGAAGAAGAGAATGTCGACCGCATGGCAGCGGCGGCTAGCGGCTAAGCAGTATGTCTTTGAGAAGCTACAACTCGGCCATGGCAGCTGGACACGGGCACATGCCTGGCGCGCTGCTCGCCTCGGGAATGCACCAGCATAGCGACGGCCATGCGCTGCATCAGCCGGTGCTGGTGCTGAACGCGTCCTACGAGCCCATCAACGTTTGCGCAGCTCGGCGCGCCATCGTGCTGGTGCTCAAGGGCGTCGCCATGACCGAAGAAGAGAACGGACATTTTCTGCACGCAGCGCGATTCGCGGTGCGCGTGCCGTCGGTCATCCGCCTGCTGGAGTATCGGCGAATTCCGCACCAGTCGCGCGCTCTCTCGCGCAAGAACATCCTGCTGCGCGACCGCAACACCTGCCAGTATTGCGGTACGACTCTGGCTTCGGGCGAGCTCACTCTCGACCACGTGATCCCGCGCTCCCGCGGCGGCCTCTCCACCTGGGAGAACCTCGTCGCCTGCTGCCATCCCTGCAACCGCCGCAAGGGCAACCAGCTTCCTCACGAAGCCAATATGAAGCCCACGCGCGAGCCTCGCTCCTTCAATCTTCACACCAGTCGTCACATCATGCGGCTGATGGGGCACTCCGACGACAAGTGGCGCAAGTATCTCTTTTACTGAGAAAAGCAGCGTTTTCCCGCCTGGATTACAATAGAAGAGAAGCAACGCGAGGAGCGCAATGAAGAATCTCTACGTTGGAAATCTGCCCCATAGCACTACCGAGTCTGAGTTGCGCACAGTTTTCGAGGCGCACGGTGCGGTAGAAAAAATCAGCATCGTGACCGACCGCGAAACCGGCCGCTCGCGGGGTTTCGCATTTGTGGAAATGACGAACGCCGGAGAAGCCGACAAAGCTATCGCAGCGTTGGACGGCAAGGAATTGGGAGGGCGCGCCTTGAAGATCAACGAGGCCAAGCCCAAGACCGACCGGCCTAAGAGCGGCGGCGGCCAGCGGTTTGGCGGTGGTGGCGGACGCGACGATTATCAGGGCCACGCGCGTCAGCCTCGCGAACCGCGCTGGTAGCTCCAGCGATTCCCGCGGCTTGTTTAGCACTGCCGGGCCGGTACCGACATTACAGAATAGGGGGTTTGTAAATGCCAAGAGGACGATCGACGTTTACAAAGCGTCAAAAAGAACAAGCGCGGCAGCAGAAAGCTCGCGACAAAGCGGAACGCAAAAGCCAGAGCAAGCAGGATAAACCGGAAGGCAGCCTGGACGAATTTGACGAACAGCGTGAGATGCGTGAGGCCGCGGAAGCACAGGCAGCGTTATTCCGCATCGGCTCCGATGAAGCGGACGATTTCTCTACGCCCCAGGATAGTAAGGTCGATTCTTAAACGGCCTGTCGAGACTTGCCGGGGCACAATGCCCCGGCGCTTTCGGTCCCTATTTTCTAGACAAAAACCTCACCCGGCAAAGCAGACAAGGTGCGCGTTGGCAGCGTGTTCTGGACGATGCGCTTCGGCAAGCCGCCGCCTGACGGATCCATCTGCTTCCGTTCTATGCGTAACTGCAATGTGCGCTCAATCTGCCGCAGTTCCATAACCTCTACGCCTGCGACCAATGAAGAAGCCCGGCCTTGCAGACCCGCGCGCCCGGTGCGGCCGACTCGATGAATGAAGTCCTCAGCCATTTTGGGCAAGTCGTAGTTGATGACGTGGGCCACATCGTCAACGTGCAGGCCTCGCGAAGCGATATCGGTGGCGACTAATACTTGGTAACGGCCTTCCTGAAATCCGCTGAGCGCCCCGTTACGCTGCGATTGCGTGCGGTCGCCGTGAATCTCCGCGGCAGCGAAGCCATCCCGCGTCAACTCTTTGGCCAGACGCTGCGCGCCGCGTTTGGTGCGCGTGAAGATCAAGGTCTGTCCCTTCTCCGCATACAGCAATTGCCGCAGCAGATCCAGCTTTTCGCCGGGGCGTACCTCGAAAGCTTGCAACTGTACGCTCTCCGCCGGCTTCAGGACCGAGCCCAGAGCCACTCGCACCGGATTGCGCATGTAGTCGTTCACCAGTCCGGCAACCGACTGCTCCAGGGTGGCCGAATAGCACAGCGTCTGACGGCGGATAGGCAGCACCGACACGATGCGCCGGATAGCAGGGAGAAAACCCATGTCCAGCATGCGGTCGGCTTCGTCGAGCACGAGCATCTTTACGTTACGCAAGTCAACCAGTCTACGGTCGATGAAGTCCTGCAGCCGTCCTGGCGTCGCAATCACCAACGGGGAGCCCGCGCGCAGGCCCGTGATCTGGGACTTTTCCGATACGCCTCCGATGACCAGCGCGGCTTTCGGCATATTTTTGTTGCGCAATTGTTCGTACTGCTCGTGAACTTGCATGGCCAGTTCGCGCGTGGGCAACAGAACCAGCGCCAGTGCCTGGCGCGAAGGCTCGCGATCCAGCATCTCGATAATCGGAATCAGGAACGCCAGCGTCTTGCCGGTGCCAGTCTGGGCTGTGCCGATTACGTCTTTGCCTTCCAGTGCGGGCGGGATCGCCTTTTCCTGGACAGGGGTTAGGGTTAGAAATTGAGCTGCCGCCAGCTTCTGCTGCAGGGCAGCGGAAAGGGGCAGTTGCGAAAATACGGTCATTCGGTTGTTTCTTTCTTGGAGGGGCCCGTGATTACACACTCAGACACACATCAGGCGTTTCCGCGCCGCTCACATTTTTAGATTTACGCTGAAATAAACGGCGGGCAGGAAATGCGGAGATGAATCTGGTCCCACCAGGGACCACCGCGTGACGAGCAAACCGTGGAAATAGCGTCACAAACAGTATAGCAGAACCGGCTTTTGGGGGGAGTTACGTCAGTCACTCCGAGGGCCTCCGATGGGTCCGGTCCTAAATGGCAACGGCTCCCTCATCCGGTAACCGGAAGGTGGGCGTATGATTGGTTCATGGACCTCGTCGACGTCTCACAGCGGCTCGTTGGCTTAAGGCAGGAAATACGCGACCTGCAAGACATGAACTCCCAGTATCAGGATCGTGACTCGCATACCCAGACGGACAAATCTGCACTCGAGCAACGCCGACTGAGGCTGGTACAGATCAAAGACGAACTGGCGGACATGAAACGGCGCCAGGCCAGACACTGGAAGGGTTGAAGCGTCCAAACTGATTGCTGACTGCCCTTACTGCGGTTTCTCCTGTGGCTTATCTGGTTGCTGATCCGGCACCTTCTTCACTTCTTGCCCCTGATACGTAATCGTCACCTTCGATCCGAATCTCTTGTAATTCGAGTACTTCACGATCTCGCGGATCTTCACGTCGCCAATCGCGAACTTGAGCGTATCCTCGGCGCGGGTGTAGGTGGGGAACCAGTACTTGCCATCAATCTGTTCGCGCCAGGTGGTGAATTTGGGGAACAGGTTCTCCTGGTTTTTCTTCTTCTTGATGTCGGGCACGGTTTTGCCGTAAGTCTTCACGATCTGGAAATCGTGATCGTCGACCCAGATCCGCCCCTGGAAATAACGCTTTTTGCCGAGGATTTGTTTGGGAGCAATATCAAAGACGTAGGTGCTCAACTCATCCTGTTTTTGCTGGCCGACGTACAGGATGTCGTACTCCCCAATCTCGTCCGAAGTCAGCACAAACGGCAGGCGGTTTTCGATGTCATCAAAATCTTCCTGGGTCATTCCCACGCGAACCAGAGTGGACTGCGGAGCGAAAACGACATTCCTTACCCTTCGTCCCTTGTCGTCGAAACTCACGTCGAAGACCTGTTTGTACTCGCCACCGTCGGGCGTGTCGCCTTCGAGTGTTTGTACCTTGACGTCCTGCCGGTAGGTGTACTGATCGCGGGCGTCCTTGAACTCTTTCTCCTTCGCGGAAAAACGCTTAATGACCTCCTCGACCGTGATCCCTTTGGGCTCGGACTTATCGAGTGTGCCCTCCTGCGCGCGGACCACAGGCAACAAAACAAAGACCAAAACCAACGTCAGCATCAGCCGGACATAATGAAAGGGGAATGTCATAACAATAGTGTAGCGAAAAAGAGGATGTCGAAGAGTTAACGGCAGCTTCCACCCCCAAGGGCTGCCGTGCAAACAGCCCAGTGAAGGAGGTGGAAGACTGCAGCTCTGCCCGCTTCTTTAGATGCGCGAGATGTCTAAATGGTAGCTGCTTTTACGCTTCTTTACAGCCGCGGTTGACTTAAATGACGGCAGTGTCTAGTCCGCCATTCCAGCCTCCGGCTGCGGCATCACCTTCATCATCCCCCACTCGACCAGACTGGGAAATAACTGATACAGCTTCACCACCGGATGCATCGTCCACGGCACGACCACCTCTCGCTTTTTCTTGCGATATCCCCGATAGACCGCGCGCGCCACTCGTTCTGCCGTGATACCGCGCACCGCTTTGGGACGCGTGTTGCCGCGCCGGACGGCAATCATGTTCTGGCCGAAATCAGTGGCTACATATCCCGGACACACCGTGAGCACGTGGATGTTATCTTTCAGGAGTTCCAACCGGGCAGCCTTTCCGATCGCATTCAAGGCGAACTTGCTGGCGGAATAGGGAGCGCCGAAGACCAACGGAATATGTCCGGCCACGCTTGAAATGTTGATAATGGTCCCGCCGCGCGCTTCGCGCATCGCCGGAATGACGGCCTGCATCGACGCGATCGCCGCGAACAAGTTGGTTTCAAACAGTTCGCGGCACGCCGACATCTCCATCTCCGCGACCGTGTCTCGCATCCCTACGCCCGCATTGTTGACCCACACATCGACACGGTCGAAATGGTGCAGCGTCAGCCCAAGCACGCGGTCGATCTCCTCGCGATGCCGCACGTCGCACGCCATCGCCAGCGTGCGTTCGGTGTGTCCGACTCGATGGCGTGCCGCCTCCGCGCGGCTAGAATCGCGCGACAGCATCACGACGCCGGCTCCCTGGTCAGCGAAGATTTTGGCAATCGCTTCCCCAATACCCATCGAAGCGCCCGTGACGACCACAACTTTCCCGTCCATTTCCATGGCGACCCTTGTATCCCCTGGAGTGCAGCCGAGTCAACCGTTGGCGTAAAATCGAACGGGTTACAGGAGACATCGTGAGCTTGCTGTTGCCTCTGTTTCCGCTCGATCTGGTGCTGTTGCCTGGCGTTCCTCTGCCCTTGCATGTCTTCGAGCCGCGCTACAAAGAAATGATCGCGGAGTGCCTCGACGAGAAAAAGCCCTTCGGAGTGGTGCGCGCTTCCTCGAATGGCGTCGCCGAGATCGGCTGTACCGCGGAGATCGTCGAGGTTACCAAGCGCTACGATGATGGCCGCATGGACATTCTGACCCGCGGCGTCGAGCGCTTTGAGGTGCTCCAGGTTCACGAAGAACGCACGTTTCTGGAGGCGGAGTTCACGGTGATCGAAGACGAACCGGGCACGCCCACTTCCGATCTTGTGCAAAAAGCTGTTCACCTGCACGGGGAAATCGTGAAGCTGGCCGGAGCCGATGCCGAGGGCCCGGAAGAGGGCGCCGAGCATCTTTCGTTCCTGTTGGCGGGTTCGCTCCCCCTCGACCTCGACTTCAAACAGAAGTTGCTGACGACTTTGTCGGAGCCGAAACGTCTGCAGGCAGTCATTTCCTACCTGGAAGCCGTCCTGCCCGGCCTACGCCGTGCTTCCAAGGCGCGCTGGAATTGATATCCACAGAAGTGTGTCAGAAGCTGCTGCGCTTGGCGCGGAAGGGAATTATCACGACTGCCGCGAGGGCGACCGGTTGCCCGTCTTTGGTGGCAGGACGGAATTTCCAGCGCGCCAGAGCGCTTTTGGCCAATGCGTCGAGACGATCGTCCGGACTTGTGAGGACGCGAATTTCTCCGACCGTGCCATCGGAATGGATGACGGCGTAGAGCGTAACTGTGCCTTGCACATTCGCCCGCATCAACTCGATCGGATAGCCGGGGTCGGATTTCTGGATCGCGTCCGGTGCGCTCAATTCACCAGCTTGCTGGCCCGACTTGAGTTCGGCAAAACGGATCACCCAGCTGCCGGTTGAGGAATTCAGGTTCGGCGTGTTGGAGGTCATGGAGTAGAAACGCTTCCCGCCGAATACTTGCCTGTCCACGTCCGTGACCTTATCTTCCGAAACCGGAGCGGCGGCTTTCGCGCTGCCGCTTACCCGCGGTCGAGTCGCGCTGGCCATCTCACGCGTATTCCCGTTCGCGGACGCTCCCGAGGCGGAGTCGGCTGCGCCCACATGCAGTCCACTGGGAAGGGAGTTGTCCATGCGTCCGCGGGTGCCGGTATTGCTATCATTGACTCCATTGCCGGATGCTTTTGTGCTCAACCCCTGCGCCGAACCTGGCGTTCCTGCAGCGCCCGACTTTCCTGTTGGATTTGCCGCAAACGTTCCACGGCGATTGCCGCCGGGCGTTGCTACCGGTCCGGTGGGCGCGACCGGATGAATCCCTAGAGCAATCAGCCGCCCTGACGATGAGGCTCCTCCTGCACCGCCCATACTCGGCGGGGGCGCTACCGGCTGGACGCCGCCGCTGGGCAGGCCACCAGTACCACGTCCAGACACGGTATGCTGCTGGGCGACGGTGAGTTGCGGCGCGGGCGCGACGACTTGGCTTGACCCAATATTGAGAGCGCCTGCTCGCCCGGCGGTGGATCTGGTCACATCAGGCGGCGGCTCGACGACGGAAGCGTCCGGTCCAGCCATGCCGCGCGTGCGAGCGGACGTCACCTCGGGAGGCGGGGCAATGATCGGCGAAGTAAGCGCGCTGCGAACCACGCGGCTCTGGGCAGTGTTCAGTTCGGGCGCGGGAGCGACAACCTGCGTTTCCGGCGCAACGAGCCGGCTCAGCGGCGCTCGCGTGGCTTCGATGGGAACGACCGGAGTCGGAGTCGACATCGCAATAATGTTGGGCAAAGCTATGTCGCGGTTGAGCCGAACGTCGGGCGGCGCGACGATGGTTTGTCTACGATTGTCGGCTTCTGGAGGCACGGACAAGATCGGCTGCTTCGCGTACTCCGGATCGCCTTTGGCAGGCGGCGCTGGGTCGGACACGCCAGTATCCAGAGGCGGCAGGTATTCGTCGGGCGAATACGTGATTAGGGAGGAACGGTCAAAGGTCGGACTCACCGCGATGTTTTGATGATCGAGCCAAGCCGGCGAAAGCATCCAGATGAGCGCGAATGCGCCCGAATGTAGGATCACCGACTGAAGAAAGCGTCCCCAGGGCATTCCTCGTCGGACAAAGACGTCGCGCCATACGCCGAGTTCACTCTCACGGACCGGACGTACCGGGCGCAAAGCAACCGCCACGCTGCTCCAAAAGGCGCGACCGCGTGGCTCCAGTTCAACCAGCAGCTGCAGGGAATTCACGTTCGGGGTCTCCATCTCTCGTTCCAAACCTTGCACTCAGCGAACTCCTTCGATGGCAGCCCCGCGAGGCGGGATCCGAAAGCGGCTTTCGGCAATCGCTCCCGACGGCTATTCTGTAGGAAGATTATAGCCGACCGGCGTGCATGAGATAGGTTCGGCCAGCACAAACTGCTAGCATCCAAACAACTAACACTTGAGGTGGAGATTGCGTCGCTACTCGCTGCAACGTGTTTGTTTTGTTTGTTGTACCTTGGTCATTTCCGCGGGGCAGGCGAATAAGACACCTCCTTCGGCCCAGCCTGGCGCGGAATACTCCGGCATGTACAACTTCTTGCGCGAGGGCGAATTTGTGCAAGTCACAGTAGAAGATCAGGGCAATGTATCCGGATTCATCTCGCGCTTCGGCGATAGCGCGAGCGATCGTGGGGCATTTCTCGATCATTTCTTCAAGCAGGGCAAGCTTGACGGCCACTACCTCGCGTTTACGACGCAGACTGTTCACGGCGTCTGGTTCGAGTTCCGCGGCAAAGTGGAGCGGGGCGAGGGCAAGAAGGCGGGCGACGAGGCGTACTACGTTCTCAAAGGGACCCTGACAGAAAACGCAACGGATGAAGCGAAGAAAACGACGTCACGCTCGCGTGAAGTCGCTCTGAAAAGCTTTCCGCAGGATATTTCGCCGGCCCGTCCCTAGCGGGAAACAGTATTGTGCTGACATGCAAGAACCTGTATCCTCTGCGGCTGTGTCGCGATTGCGCGACGCACATTTGTGGAATCCCTACCGAGGTGCAAATCCTTGAAACAAGACCGGCGCAAATTGCTGAAGGGCGGCGGCGCGGCTGTGATCGCTGCCGCGGGTGTAGTTGGGACCGGAAGCGCGGTAGCAAAGGAACCGGGCAAAAAGAAGGTTTACTACGGCAAGGGCGAAAAGCCCGAAAAGGCGCCCCTGTTCTCGGGTGCGGTCTCGTTCGGCAACCTGCTGTTCATCGCCGGCAAGGGCGCGCATTTTCCCGGTGACATCAAGTCTCACACAAAACATGTGCTCGACGAGATCGAGAAGGAACTGGTCAATGCCGGCTCGTCCATGGAAAAGGTTCTGAAAGTGAATGTGTACCTCAACGATATTAAAGACTACGACGGCATGAACGAAGTGTATCGGGGACGATTCGGCAGCGAGCCACCGGTACGCACCACCATCGCCGCAGCGGGTGGAGTGCCGGGAAACTCGTTGGTCGAGATCGACTGCGTCGCCTACATCTAACGCAGGTGCTTCGTGCTCCCGGTTGCCCAGCACAAGAGCAACTATTGTTTCGTGGTCGAGGTCTTGTCAGAGAGAATCCATAGTTCTGGATCCAGTTCGACCTTTTCTGGCAGTTGCGGCAACTTGATGCTGATAGGTGTGTGAGTGCCGAGCACGGCGAGTGTACCGCGCGATACTTTCCCGCCGTGAAAATGGAGAAGCAGCGGAAGAGGCATGAACCACGTTTCGCCTTCGGGTATCCCCTTCTGCAATAACTCACCCTTGAGAATCACCCCTCCTGCGGTATCTCCTTCAATGTGGTAGGAAAGCTCATAGGACGGCAAATAAGTCTGGGTAGCCCACTGCCGATAGAACCAGTTCAGGTCCTTATAGCCATACTTCTGTGCAAGTGGAGTGTTCTTGAGGTGCTCATTCGCTACCGCAAAGAACTGTTCGGTCGTGGCCGTGCTGTCCTTGTAGCGCCGGACAAAGTCGCTCATCAAATCAAAGAAGGCCTTGCCGTCGCCCGTTCGCGGGTCGGTGAACAAGAAATGTAGCATGCGCAACACCAGCGCACCTTTTTCATAGGTCAAGGCGGTGTACGCCCCGCGTGTCTCACGGCTTTCCTCGCGATGGCCCATGACAAGCGGTCCGACATCCGCCAACCGGCCGCGCCCGATTCCCGTGAGCGTGCCGGGAGGCATTTTGAGTTCGTCCCGGGCTCGCTGGATCAGTTCCTTCTCGGAGGACGTCTTATCGCGAAGTTGCACGTAGAGCATCCCGGAATACTCCGCAAAACCTTCGCTGAGCCACTGGTCGCGATAGGAGCGCCAGAGCACCATGTCGCCCCACCACTGGTGCGAAGTCTCATGCGCGATGAAGGAATATGTGCGGTAGCTGGCCCGGTCGGCGGCCGGGATCATGATCGTGGTTGGAAAACCCTGTCCGAAGTTGAAGGGATGGTACACCCCGCGAAAGAGAGGGTAAGGGTACTCGCCGAACATTTTGCTGAAGAACCGGACACTGTTGTTCATTTCGGCAAGAATGAAGTCTTCCTTGATTGCCGCCCGGCCCCCGGGCATGGAGTAAAACTCAATGGGCAGTTCCTTCCCGTTGTCTTCCTTAGCGATATCTTTGTGAATTTCGTACGGCCCGACCGCAAACGTCACCAGCCCGATGGGCTGTTCCAGGCGAAAGTCTGTAAGCACATTGTCCTTACGATCCGGGGGCGCGACCCTCTTTGACCATTTCTCCAACGCTCACTACCATGTCTTTTTTGCGATGCAGCATCGTTACATCGAACCTGGAACGGGACAGATAGCCGTGGCGCGGGTACCAAGTAGTCGTGCTGTGTGGGAAATAGGTTTGCTCCATGATGGACGACTCCATCATGAAGTCGCCTTTTAAGTCCAAGATCATCGTCACAGCCTGGCCGATTGCAATAGCCTTGGGCAGAGCCACAGTGAAACCGATCTCGCACGGTTCCTGAAAAAAAGTTAGAGGAGTGCCATCGGAAAGGCTTGCGGCGAGAATGCGCAATTGTTTCTTTCGGCGCTCGTCGTCGTAGATACTCAGTCCTTCCCCTACCGCAAAGGAAACCAACCTCAGATCTTTAAGGCGGGAGGTGAGATCTAACTTCGCGGTTATGGTCAGGACCTTCTTGGGCTCCAACAGATCCAGAACAAGCGTATATCTCTCCGTATCCACAAGATTGTAAGCGTCTGAGTACGGTACGACTCCCCTGGCGTAGTCTTCCTTGGCGTAGAAGGCCATCCACACGTCGCTGGAGAAGAGGCTTTCGTCATAGGCGAAAAATGAGTCCCTTCTCCCCCGCATTGATCCCAAAACTGGATACGGGAATCCGGGATTGCGGATCAAACAGATAGGTAAATCGTCCCCGCTTTCCGCCATCGAGTTCAACCAAAAACACTCCGGGAGTCTCCTGATTGAGAATGGACTCCAATTGCCGCGCTGAAATATTCATTCCGGTTTCCTTCCGGAGGCGCGGCTCAAGCTCGGCTGCAAGATGCCCCGCTTGCTCGGAAACAGCTCCGCCCTGAAGAAAACCCTGACTTAACAGCTCGCTGGCAGTGTCGTCCGTGAAGCGCAGCACAGCGCTTTTAAAGTCTGAGGACACATCGTCCGCCTTAAGCAGGCGTCGCACATTCTCCTGCTCAAAGGCAATCGGCGGCGGTGTTGCTTGCAATTTTCCGGAGCCTATAAACACTGCCGAGCGAACCTTGCCCACAACTGGAGACGGGAAATAGATGGTACCGGCCGTGAAGTTGATCGTCACCCGGTCCCTCTCCAAGGGTCACATTCTCCACGTGGGTGCTTTTCTCGATCGCCGATGGGTTATTCAGTTGCTGATACAGCGCTATTGTCGCATCTGGCGGTTGAGGTATCTGGGCGGACGCCGTAGAGAACGCAGCCAATACAAATGTCAGTATGAGGGGCTGCGTCGGCAAGAGAAATTGGCGGGGGAGACGGTGAGTTAGTGCGGTCACACTCATAAATGGACACTGGGCTTGTCTCCAATCCCGGTTCTTTTATCATGGTAATTACTGCATGTATTAAAAGGTGAGTAACTGCAACGGCTTGCCCAGACTTCTCAGAAGGCGCTACCCCCGCCGCCCCCGAACCCTCCGCCTGAAAATCCCCCGCCGCCCCCGCCCCCGCCGAAGCCGGAGCCCGACGAACTAGCCCGCGGCGCCGACACAAACACCTGGTGCATATCGGAGGCCATGCTGTGCATGGAGCTTGAAAAGAAGATTGGATTAAAGGCGTAGGCACCTTGTGAGACATACCAGTTCGGCGGATCTTTCACGATGTCCGCGAACGCCTGAGCCCAGTGTTGTTCGACCCCCAGCGCCATCGCGTACGGCAGATATTTCTCAAACGTGTCGGGCGGCAGGCGCTTGATGCGATCCGCGTCCACGCGATTCATGAACTCCTGAAAGCCGAGGACGGCCACCACAGTGCGCGCGCCCAGCACGGTCTTGGCGGTCATCTGGCGGGCAAATAGAAACCAGATCAGCGCCGAGATCAGCCCGCTTCCAATGAGCAATGGAACCGAGTTAAACAGGTTCTTCCAGCCGAGATAACAGAGCGCCGCCACCAGCAGAACGATGGCGACCGCAGCTGCGATGCTGTATCCGTTGGCCGATCCCGGGTCGAGCATGTACATACCTTTCCGCTTCAGCGCTGACATGATGTCCTCGCGTATCACTGGGATGGCGGTGTAGAAGCGGTTTTTCAGACTCGAAAGTTGAGTCTCGCTTCCGCCCGCGAAGATGTTTTCCAGCATCACCCGTTCGTGCGGAGAAAGGTCGTTGCCCCACTGCTCGCGCGGCTTCAGCAGGTGGAGAACATAGTCTTTCTTCTTGAAAACCAGAAACGTATCAACTTTCTCTTCGATCTTGATATAGCCGCGCACCGCCAGATCCACAATCGTCGATGTGATATCCCTCGGATCGGTCGAGTCGTCAATCAGGGTTCCCACTTCGGCTGGCGTTAGTCCCTTCGGCGGCTCGTACATCGGCGCAACCGACATGCCGGGCTCGGGGTCCTTGCCCACCGTGTGCCAGAGGCCGAACATCACACCCAACGTGAGGAGCGGCAGGAACACGATCGGATTGCTGCCAAGAAACCAGAATAATTTCGTGAGCGCGCCGGGTTCTTTCAGAACGCCTTTCGGGATGTAGATGTCGATGGTCAGCCCGCCCCGCATGGGCAGCGGGTTGGTGGTTTCGAACATGACGTCGGCGCCTTTGACTTCTGCCGTCGCTGTACCCTCAGTGGACCCGTAGACACCGGTAAAAGCCTGGGCGCGCAGCCCGCCAGCGGCATTTTCCGGGAGCGTGACGAAGGCCGATGCGTGATCGATGGGGACCGGCCAGTCGTTGCCAGTCGCGTTCCAGTAGAACTCGTCGTGGTCGTCGAAGGCGCGGATCGCATTGCGGGCGGTGTAGTCGATGTTCACCACGCGCGTTGCATCCACCGCGTCGGGGATATAAAGCTTCAGGTCGAGGAAGTCTCCTGACTTGCCGGACTCGTACTTCAACTTGTTCCCGTTTTCGTCGGTCACGCTCTTGACGTCGACAAACAGCGTGTAGTTCGTGCCGTGTGGTCCGGGATATTCGACCGGGATAGTGCGATGGATGCCGTGCCACTGGCCGACGAAGACCAGCGTGATTTTCTCGCTCACGAAGGTGCCGGCATCGCGGTTGATGGTGATGGTGTTCTTGAAATCGGCAATGCGCCAGTTCCGGACCTGGGCGGCAACTGGGCCTGGGAGGATTCCCAGAAGCAGTACGAGAAGAGCCTTTACCACGGGGAACACGGTGGCACACGGGGGACTGAATCTTGCGCGCTGCATTCCTAGAATTTCACCGCGACCGGTTCCCGGTCGGCGGCCGCTGTTTCGAAGAACTGTTTCTGCTGGAA
Source organism: Acidobacteriota bacterium (assembly GCA_046727255.1). Taxonomy (GTDB): domain Bacteria; phylum Acidobacteriota; class Terriglobia; order Terriglobales; family Acidobacteriaceae; genus Acidiflorens. Next base: position 33,317 of record JBKPCG010000073.1, read on the forward strand.
GCCGAACATCCCGGCCAGAATATTGGTCGGAAACGACTGGATCTTCGTGTTCAGGTCGCGCACCACGGCGTTGTAGTAGCGTCGAGAATTCTGAATCGCGTCTTCCGTCTCGCTGAGCGAGTTCTGCAACTGGGTGAACTCCTGCGACGCCTGCAGTTGCGGATAATTTTCCGCCACCGCAAACAGGCTCTTGAGCGCGCCCGTCAGTTGATTTTCGGCGACTGCTTTATCGGCAGGGCCGGTGGCCTGCATGGCCATCGAGCGGAACTTGGCAATATTCTCGAAGGTGCCCTTCTCGTGCGCGGCGTAGCCTTTGACGGTTTCGACCAGGTTGGGAATCAGGTCGTGGCGCCGTTTCAATTGCACGTCGATGTCGGACCAGGCGGAGTCCGAGCGGACGCGCAGTTGCACCAGGCTGTTGTACATCCCGATCAGAAAGAAACCAAAAAGGACTACGACTCCCAGGACAATCCAGCCCATGAAATTTCACCTCGATGCGGATTTAAGGGGACGGTAGCATACGGAATGGGCCGGCGCAATGGAGGGGCCAGCTGCGAGCGAAGATCGCGCTTCCAGCCAGCCCCCCGAGTGCAATATATTTCGTACCTCCCGTTCGTCTAAAAGCAGCTTCCAGCGCCCTTTTTCTTGACAATCGGGCAGGGCATGACCCACACTCTCTCTCATAATTTGAGAGTCTTCCTCGCCCCGTCTTGAGGCTCTCCAACTCAGTAGACATCCGATGAAGGGAATCACTATGGCTTCGCGCTCTTTTGCCCCCTCCTTGCTCGCAGCATTTTTCCTGACCTGCGCCGCCTCTGCGCAGGTGGCAGTCACCACGCAGCACAACGACAACTACCGCACCGGACAAAACACCAGCGAGACGATCCTCACGCCCGCCAACGTCAACGCGACCAAATTTGGCAAGCTCTTTTCTCAGACGGTGGACGGATACGTGTATGCCCAACCCCTCTACGTGCCCAACGTGAACATCCCGGGCAAGGGTACGCACAATGTCGTCTACGTGGCGACCGAGCACGACAGTGTCTATGCCTTCGACGCCGACAACAAGACCGGCGCCAATGCTTCCCCCTTGTGGCAGGTGAGTTTCATCAACCCCGGGGCGGGGATTAACGTCGTTACGAGCGGGGACGTAAGCTGCAGCGATCTCGTTCCGGAAATCGGAATCACCGGCACGCCGGCGATCGATCTTTCCACCAAGACCATGTACCTGAGCGCGAAGACCAAAGAGAATGGAAAATTTGTGCAGCGCCTGTACGCCCTCGATATCACCTCCGGCGCCGAAAAGTTTGGAGGCCCGCTGATCATCCAGGCCCAATTCAATGGCAACGCCGACGGCGGCAATAAGGTCACTTTCGATCCGTTTCGCCAAGCGCAACGCGCCGGACTCCTGGTTCAGAATGGCCTGGTGTACATCTCGTGGGCGTCGCATTGCGACATCGGTCCTTATCACGGGTGGGTGCTGGCGTACGATGCGCAAACTCTTCAGCAGAAGGGCGTGTGGAACGCGACTCCGAATGGGGTGTTGGGCGGATTCTGGCAGGCGGGAGCGGGCATCGCGGAGGATTCCCGCAACCTCCTCTACATCGCCAGCGGAAACGGCACTTTTGACAAGAACGTGAACGGTGGCAAGAACTACGGCGACAGCATCATCAAGCTGGGATTCAATCTGAACGGCAAACTGATCGCCAAGGATTATTTCACTCCGCACGATCAGCAGTTTCTCGAGAACACCGATACCGACCTTGGGTCTGGGGGCGTGCTGCTGATTCCCGATCGCCCGGGGAAGATACATCCCTACTTACTCGTGCAGGTAGGAAAAGAGGGAACCATTTACCTCACCAACCGCAATCGTATGGGCAAGTTCAACTCCAATGACGACAGCCAGATCATCCAGAATCTGCCGGGCGCGGTGGGTGGAATGTGGGGAATGCCGGCCTTCTGGAATAACAACATCTATTTCGGAGGGGTGGGCGACAACCTGAAGATGTTCAGCTTTGACCCGGTCGCAGGATTGCTCTCCACCACGCCGGTTTCGAACACCCTCACATTCTTTAATTATCCGGGGACCACCCCCTCGATTTCCGCGAATGGCGCCGCTAACGGCATCGCGTGGGCATTGCAGACCGATCACAATCCGGCGGTACTCCATGCGTATGATGCGACGCACTTGAGCACGGAGTTCTACAACACCACGCAGAATGCGACCCGCGACAATCCGGGAAACGCGGTGAAGTTTACGGTACCCACGATTGCGAACGGCAAGGTATATGTCCCGGCGCAGAAGCAGCTGAGCGTGTATGGTCTGTTCTGAGAGGGAAGCAGGCTTACTGGCGTGGAGCGTAGTATCCGCGCCGGGCCCGCACTTGCAGGTCCTTCTTCAAAGCGGTGATTTCGATGGAGCGGTAGCGCCCGTCGGCATCGAAATCCGAGGGCTTGTACGCGACCGAGTACTGGCTGCGCAGTTCGTCTTCAATGGCAGCAAATGAGTGCGTGATGTCCTTCATCTTGAAGGGGAAGAAGGCGCGTCCGCCGGTAGCGGAAGCTATATCTTCGAGCACCTTGTCCCCACGCAGGATCAGGCCGCTGTCATCGGTAGAAATCGCATAGATCAGAACTTCGGACCGCTGCGCCATTTCAATGGCCTGTGCCCGCGTCACTTCGCTCTGGTTGTCTTCGCCATCGCTAACGACGATGATTGCCTTACGCACTGGACGATCGGAACGCTCGTACAGCTTCTCCTTGCATGCTTTGTAAATGGCGTCGTAGAGAGCGGTTCCGCCACCTCCGCTGAGTTGCTGAACGCCCGCGGACAGCAGTTGCACATTGTCAGTGAAGTCCTGCGTGAGATGGCTGCTCTTGTTGAACCCCACCACGAAGGCCTCGTCATAGCCGCGGCGAAGAACATGCTGCAGAAATCCGGTGGCTGCCTCTTTTTCGAAATCGAACCGGCCGCGCACGGAAGCGCTCATGTCCACCAGCAGTCCCATCTGAATGGGCAGGTCCGTCTCGCGCCGGAAATTCACGATCGCCTGCACCGGCTTGTGATCGTCCAGAATCGAAAAATCGCTCTGATTCAGATTGCGTACGAACTTGCCGTGCCGGTCAGTGGCGATGAAGAGCACGTTGACCTCATCCACGCGTTTTCTGATGGTGAGGATCGGGTCGTCAGCGCTGCTAGTTCCGCCTGTGATTCCAACCGAAGCGGCATACTTGGAGGCCGCCGCGATCGTGGGACTCGCGTTAGTGCTTCCTTGACCCCATGCGGCGGTGCACAGACTCGCAACCGCCAGGAGTGCAATCCCGAATCTGCTGTACTTCGTCATTCGTTCGCTCTGATCTGCTCCGGCGCGCGCTGGACAGAACATCCACTTCTTTCGATGCACGCCAGGGGCCGAAGACTGGTTCAATTCACTTCGACTGACTCTAGGCCGTTCCCGGCCGTATATCCAAGTTACAAAAGGAGTACGCAGCCGGTGTGAGGCTTAAATATATGCTCTTCAACGAGATGGAAATGCAAGAAATTGGTCTATGTCATTTTCGCGGAGCGGGCTCAGTGGAAAGTGGCATGCACAACGCTCATTTTCAGGTACCCTGAGGGAGAATCCCAGGATATTTTTTCCTGATAGCGGAGGTTCCATGCAAAAAGTGCTGACAGCTCTACTTTCCATTTTCATCTTGGTTTTGCCAATGGCCGCAGACAGTGAGAAGGAAACCGACCGTGTTCATGAGTCGGGCGTGGTCATGAAGGAAATCCTTGATATCCCCGACGACATTCCCAAAGATCTGCTCGATCGCGCCGAGTGCGTGATTGTTCTGCCTTCGGTATTAAAACTGGCGATCGGAATTGGTGGCAGCTATGGCCGCGGCGTGATGACCTGCCGAACGGGGCAGCATTTTGCAGGGCCGTGGAGCGCGCCCGCGATGTACGCCTTGGAGGGCGGCAATATCGGATTTCAACTCGGCGGCCAGGCCACTGACTTCGTGCTGCTCGTCATGAATCCGCGCGGCGCCACCAGTCTCATGGGCAGTAAAGTGAAGTTGGGCGCCGACGCGGCGGCCGCTGCCGGCCCCAAGGGACGTTCCGCAACCGGGGCGACCGATGTAGTAATGCGCGCGGAAATTCTCTCCTACTCCCGTTCGCGTGGCTTGTTTGCCGGGATCTCGCTCGAAGGATCTACCTTGCGCCCCGACAACCGCGCCAACGAAAAGCTGTACGGAAGAAAGTTGAGCGCACGAGAGATTGTCCGGCAGGGCAAGGTGGGGGCTCCGGCGTCAGCGCATGAATTGCTTTCGTTGCTGAACACGCATTCGCCGAAGAACCGGTCGGAACCCAAGTCTCTGAAATAGGTGGAGGCCGGAATAGGTGGAGACCGGACGGAAAAAACGCGGGCTAAGCGGGGATAAGAAAGATTCGTATCAGGGCATCGCTTCAGCGATGCCGGCCCGCCTGTCTTAAGAGAGCCCCTTTCAGGGGCAACTCGACTGTCCGCAATCTCGCCCTCAACCCCTAAAAGGGGTTTCAGAGCAAGTTGTGGCATCGCTGAAGCGATGCCCTGATAAGGGGCTTGAAACCCTTCGACGGGCAGTTGCGCCTGAGGTGACTTTATGCGCTTTCAAGACGGGCGCCGTGCCGGGCAGTGTTAACCTAGGACTGCTCGAAGTACTCCACCTCGGCGTGGGAGGCGATATGTATTTCGAACAGTTCTACCTGACCTGTCTGGCCCATGCGTCCTACATGATTGGGTCATCGGGCGAAGCTGCCATCATCGATCCCCAGCGCGATGTCGATCTTTATCTCGAAGCGGCCGATGAGCAGGGCCTGAAGATCCGCCACATTTTCGAGACGCACCTCCACGCCGACTTTGTCTCCGGACACAAAGAACTTGCCGCCCGCACCGGCGCAAAGATCTACATCGGCGCCCAGGCTCATGCCGGATTCCCGCATGCGCCGCTCCGGGACGACTTTGAAGTCCAGATGGGATCGGTCCGGATTCGCGCTCTCGAAACTCCCGGCCACACACCCGAGAGCGTTTGTCTGGTGATCATCGACGAGGAGAAATCCCCCGAACCGTGGGGCGTTTTCACCGGCGACACCCTATTCATCGGCGACGTCGGCCGCCCCGATTTATCGCCCAACCACACTCCGCAGCAGCTCGCCGGCTTGCTATACGACAGCTTGCATCAGAAATTGCTCCAGTTGCCCGATTCCACGCTGGTTTATCCGGCGCATGGAGCAGGATCGCTGTGCGGACGCAGCATGCGGGCCGAGCGTTCTTCGACGATCGGAACCGAGCGTCTGACAAACTACGCGCTCCAGATCGGCAGCCGGGAAGAATTTGTCCGGCAGGTAACCTTGAATCTTCCCGCCCGACCCGGCTATTTTCTTGAGGACGCCGAAATCAATCGCTCCGGCGCCGCGCCGTTGACGGACCGCCCGCCGCTCCCCGCGTTTACGCCGACCGAACTACAGGCGCTGTTGGACGAGAAGGCTAACGTGGTCGACGTGCGTCCGCCGGAGCAGTTTGCCGCCGGACACGTCCCCGGTTCGATCAACATCGCACTTTCGGGACAATTCGCCTCGTGGGCAGGGACACTTCTTGGGCTGGGGTCAAAGCCAGTGCTGGTCGCCGACACCGACGCCCAGATTGAAGAAGCCCATCTGCGCCTGGCCCGGGTCGGCATCGAAGATGTGCGCGGATACCTGGCGGGCGGCGTGCCGGCGTGGCACAAAGCGGGACTTCCCCTCGCGAGCACAGCGCAGATGTCAGCCCAGGAGTTGAGCCAGAAGCTACGCGAGGGAAATGTGCGCGTGCTCGACGTTCGTCGCGACTCCGAGTGGCAGGCAGGTCACATCGCGCAGGCCCAAAGCCGCGCACTCGATGCTTTTCCGCAAGGGCTGCTTGCTGTGGATACCGGTCAACCGCTAGCCGTCCATTGCAAGAGCGGTTATCGCAGCATGATCGCCTGCAGCCTGCTCGAGCGCGCCGGATATCGCAATGTGATCAACGTCATTGGCGGTTTCGACGCATGGCAAGCCGCGGGACTTCCGGAAGTGACCGAGCAGCGTGCCAAAGCGTGACCAACAATTAAGATTCGCGCCGGGACATTGCTTTACAGGGCTGCAAAAAAAATCAGGTTTTGGGTGGCGCAGCGGTTTACCGCTGTTGGTAGGCACTCTATATATCATTGCGGGCTTCAGCCCCACGAGGCGCGGCTTTGGAGGTTTTCTGCAAGCTCTCCAACAATATCGCGAGCGACCTGACTAGCGACTGATGATACCTTCCATCGGTTACAAATCACTGACCCTGATATTGCTTCTCATCGTTTCCATGGCCGCATCCGCCCAGGTTCCCGCTTCACGGATCGACGCGCTTTTCTCACAATTCACCAACCCACGCGAGCCCGGCTGCGCGGTGTTGGTGATCAAGGATGGCAAGACGGTTTTTCGCAAGGGATATGGCGTTACCGACCTGCGTTCGCTTCACGCGATCACGCCGCAAACCAACTTTCGCCTCGCGTCATTGACCAAGCAGTTCACCGCTACCGCGATCATGTTGCTGGTTCGCGATGGAAAATTGAGATACGACGATCATCTCTCCGATGTCTTCAGCGGCTTTCCTTCTTATGCCAAAGCGATCACCATCCGCCACCTCTTGAACCACACCTCAGGCCTCGTCGATTACGAAGACGTCATGGAGAAGCAAAGCGCTGGCGTTCCCGACGAGACAATTCCCCAGATCAAGGACGCCGGCGTACTCGAACTGTTGAAGCATCAAACCGGGACGAAGTTCCCGCCCGGCACACGCTGGGACTACAGCAACTCGGGCTACATAGTGCTGGCGATGGTGGTTGAAAAAAAATCTGACATGAGCTTTGGCGATTTTCTCCACCAGAGAATTTTCAAGCCTCTGGAGATGAACGGAACGATCGCCTATGAAAAGGGCAAGAATGAAATCGCCAACCGTGCATATGGCCACACCCTTAATGCCGGCGGCTGGCGAGAGACCGACCAGAGTTCGACCTCAGCGACGCTCGGGGATGGCGGCATCTACACATCTCTCGACGATCTGGAAAAATGGGATCGTGCCCTGACGCGCCATACCTTCCTTACCGCGAAAGAAATGGCGGCGGCGCTAACTCCGCCAGCCACCACAAGCGGTGGTCCTCTTCAGAAGCGCGACGGCAGCCTGGCGCCGTTGTATGGTTTCGGATGGTTTCTCGATCCCTACCGCGGCCATCGCCGCCACTCTCACTATGGCGAGACCGTCGGTTTTCGCACTGCCATCCAGCGGTTTCCTGACGACGCACTGACGGTGATTGTTCTGGCGAATCGCTCCGGAGTGGACGCCCCAGCCTTGGCCGAAAGAGTCGCGGACTTGTACCTGAGGAAGCGCTAAAACAGCAAGGGCGCGTTGCGTCAACAGGTGCCGACGAACGCGCTCCTTGTCTTTCCACTCAAGGAAGCTAGCTGCGTCCCCCCGCATTTGCCGCCATTGCCAGGGGTTGGCTCGCTGCTTGCACGGCGCGTGCGAAATACAGCCGATACGATCGGTAAATCGCGTACATCACTGGCAGAAGCATCAGGGCGGCGAGCCAACCGATGCGATGACCGACGGAGTTAACCATCGAAGTCACGCCCGCGCTGACGACGTAATACGGGAATGACATCTGCGCAATGTTGCTCCAGATCCGCCGCACTGCTCCGCCATCGGTCAAAGCGACGATGACCGACACCGGCAGCGTCTGCCCCAGGAAAAATGTAGCAGTGCTAGCCGCCATCAGTAGTGGTGCCGAGACCCAGCTCAATCTAGTCAGCATTTGCTGGTGGAACAGTAGCCCCGCAGCACCCGAGGCAAATGCCATCATGCTGACATTGAAAAGTACGCGGACCGCCTTCAGTTTGCTGCCGTCCTTCGGCAGTGTCTGAATGATCGTCGACGCGCACGCGATCAGAATCGACTCGGTCGCGCTCAGTGTAATCACCGAGAGCATTAGGAATGGCAGGTTGACCGACATATTCCCGTTGATACCGGGGATGGTCACCTTCATCCGGGATGTGGCGATCGCGGCCAGCGCCAGAGTCAGCGCCAGGTAGGGATGCCAGCCTCGGCCATGGAGAACTGCATCGCCGATGATGGCCGCTGCTGCGAAAACCATGAATCCGATGAATGCTTTTGTTAGTCGTGTGTAGGTCATGTATTTTCTCCTTTCCTCAGGATTCACACGACTATTTACTGCTCGCCATTAATAGCGACTGAGACTGCATCAACGCCGTCGAAGTCCGAGCATCCCCAGACCACGCTCGTGGCCGAGGTCGAGCCCGTGCTCGTACCCCACACCACGCTGAAGCCGCTCATGACTGAACTCCCCCATACCACGGAGGTGCCCCACACCACCGAGCTTCCGCTGACGTTGGTGCCCCAGACCACGGAGTTGCCCCACACCACCGAGCTCCCCCACACCACCGAGGTGCCCCAGACCACGGAGCTTCCGTTGACAAGGGAAACGGTGCCGGTCGATGAGTTATACACCGCGCTGGGCGACACAGCGGAACCGACAGCATCGGGAGCAAGGTCGTTGTTGCCGAGCGCGGCGGCCACGTCCAGATAGCCTGCACCGACCGTGAAGATATCGTAATAGGAAGTGAAGGTCTGCCCAGTCGTAAGGTCGGTGGAGACAGTGGAAACCGGAAAGGTCTTATAGGCCGTCTTCATCAGGCGGGCCTTGACCTGGTCGGGTGTCAAGTTCGGGTTCTGATTCAGGAGGAGCGCCGCCGCACCGCTCACGACTGGCGTCGCCATGCTGGTACCGCTCAGTACGAAATATGGGCGGTAGGCCAGGTTGGTCCCAGCGCGCAAATTGCTCGGATACAGTGCTTCGAGCGCGCTGCCGTGATCAACGATGGATACTACGCCGTTTCCGGGTGCTACCAGATCGGGCTTCACAACGTGATCGAATGTGGTGGGCCCCTTCGAGCTGTAGCTGGCAATCTGGTCGTCGGTGCGCCCCGAGGTGTTCATGGTCTTCATCGCGCCCACGGTGAGGACCAGCGGATCGTTGCCCGGCGCCGTGACGGTGCCATAGCCGTTGCTGTCGTTCACGCTCAAGCGGCCGTAGTTGCCGGACGCCACTACCACCACGATGCCTGCGCGCCACGCGGATTCAACCGCCTGGCACAGCGGATCATTGGCGTAGCTGGCCGGGACGCCGCGGCCTAACGAGAGGTTGATAACGCGGATGTTGTACGTGTTCTTGAGCGCGATCGCGCGCTGAATCGCAGCGATCACCATGCTGTCGGATCCGGATCCGTTCTTGTCGAGAACGCGGAGGTCGATCAGATTGACATTCGGCGCCACGCCCGCGAAACGCCCGCCGGACCAAGTTCCGTTCCCGCCCACAATGCCGGCTACGTGCGTTCCGTGACCGTAAAGGTCCCAGGTTGCGCCGGAGCTATTCGAGATCGGCGTTCCGGTGAAATCCTGATGGTAAACGACCCGCGACCGACCAACAGAATCCTTGAAATCGGCATGATAGCCGTCGTTGATACCACTGTCGACTACCGCTACCCCGATGCCCGTGCCGTCGTATCCGGAATTCCAGGCCGTGCTGACACCGACGGCCGAGTCGGTCAAATCATCCATCCCCTTCAACTTGCGGTCAGGCGAAATGAAGGCGACATCGCCGTCCATGGCCAGAGCCCGAATCGCGGCCGGAGACATCGTGAACGCGCCACCATGCACCATGGACAATTTCGAATTCAGCCTTGCTCCCTGGGATAGTGCCCTTGTCATCTGCGTGGTGCCGGCATCGCTCTTGTACTGAACAATGACCCGCAACGACCGGCTCGAACTGCCACGAAGCATCTGCGCCAGGTCGGGCGCTACCTTCGCGCTGACCGCCGCGTCGCCATCATCCTGAACCGCACGGATGCGCTGGGCGAACGACAGATTCGCGACCAGGATCAGAGCCAGAAGCAAGAAACGCCCGCCGCCCCATGCGGCCCCATGGCGTTGGTTGCGCTCGTTGGACTTCTTCTTACGGTGTGCGCTCATTGTGATCGTCCTTTGCGGCGAAGAGCATGCCGCTACAACTCCACGACTTCCAGTGCACGAGGATCGCCATCCGAATCAATGTAATCTATTGATTATGCAGGTAGATACTTGGCGCCAATGGAGGCAATTCGGACACTTTGTCCCATCACCCGGGCGTTGTGCCACTCTGTCCCGTACCCGCCGCTGGTTACTCTGGTAATTCAACGGGACGGCCCTTGCGCGATCAGCGAGGCAGGCGGTGAGAACTCGGCCGTGCCGGAGTAACTCCAGCGGCAGCAGAGCGGGCCGTGGAAGGAGGGCCGTCGATTCTTGCGGGGACGCGCGGCAGGGACGACATCAGGCGGCGGGTGTAAGCGTGACTAGGCGAGGCGAAGATCTGTTCCGTCAATCCGCACTCCACAATCTGGCCTTCGTGAAGAATGGCGATGCGCCGGCAAATTCCCGCGACCGATGGCAGGTCATGCGAGATGTAGAGAATCGACATGCCGATTTCGCGGTTCAGTTGGGCGAATAGCTCCAGGATTTCCGACTGGGTAATTACATCGAGCGCGCTGGTCGCTTCGTCCGCAACCAGCAAGGCCGGTCGGTGCATCACGGCCATCGCGATCAGCACTCGCTGCGCCTGCCCCACACTGAGCTGCGAAGGATACTTGCGCAGGAATTCCGCGTCGGAAGGAAGACTGACACTGGTCATCGCCGACTGAATCGCTGCTTCGCGATCACTGCCAGCGCTGTCGGAATGGGCGCGGCACGCTTCCTTGAGCTGAGTGCGAATCTTGAGCGCCGGATTCAACGACGCAAGCGGGCTCTGCAACACCAGACTGAGGGACTGTCCACGCAGGCTGCGCAGATCGCGTTCCGGCATCTTCAGCAAGTCGGTGCCCTGGAAGACGATGCTGCCTTCGATAGTGGCATGCTTGCGGCCGAGCAGTCCGAGGATCGCCAGCGCCAGCGTGCTCTTGCCGGAGCCACTCTGTCCGACTAGCCCGAGAATCTCGCCGGGAGCGATGTCGAGTGCGGCTCCACTCAGCACTGGGCCCTTTCCCGGATACCGGACCGTAACCCGCGCGCAGAGCAGGTTTTCGGCAGCGTCACTCATCGGCTGGCCTGAGCAGTCGAATGCAGCGTGAGTCGTTCCGCATTCCAATATGTCTGCGGATGCAGAATCACCGGGGTTGCGCCTTCGACTGAAGTAGAAACCGCCGACAGCGCGTTCTTGTTGACCAGGTAAATAAAAGGAGCCTGCTCGGCGACGATCTCCTGCACACGATCAAAAGCCTCCTTGCGCCTCTTTGGATCGGCGGTAGAAGCTTGGGCGCGCATCAGGTGATCAATCTCAGCTTCCCATGGAGTCTCGGGCCCTTTTTGCTGCGGATTCCAGGCGTGATTTTCGGCTGAACTCAGCCAGATGTTCATCTGGCCATTCGGATCAAGGTCGACGTTTTGAAATCCGAGGATCGCGGCCTCATAGTTGAATTTCTGCGCGATCCTCTCGATCAGCGACGGAAAATCAAGTGTGACCACGTTTACCTTGACGCCGATCTTGCCGAGATCTTCCTGAATCATGACAGCCATGCGCTCGCGATACTTATTGCCGGCGTTCGTCACGATCGAAAATTCGACCGCGTTGCCGTCTTTATCTCGCAGGCTGCCATTTTGCAGCTTGAATCCATCTGTTTGCAGGCGTTGGAGAGCAGCGTCAGGGCGATACGATTCTGCTTTCAGACGGTTGTTGAACCAGAACTTGTTCGCCGGCGAGACCGGACCCACATCCGGCCGGGCGTGTCCGTTGAATACGACGCGACTTAGATCCTCGCGATTGATGGCTTCCGAAACTGCGCGCCGGAAGTTCGTCGACCGGAACCAGTTGCGCTTGTACTCTGCAATGGGAGCGTTCGCCACCTGGTTGAACCACATGAACTCGGAGTCGAGCGACGCGCCCGCATCATGAACGACCGCGGGAGCAGACGCCGCCAGTCGGTCGTAGTATTCGGTATCGATGGAATTGATCAGATCGAGTTCTCCGCGCTTGAAGCGCAGCACTTCGACGTCGCGATTCGGTTGAATGTCCAGGCGAATCGAATCCAGATAAGGCAATTGCCGCCCCTGAGCATCTTTCTTCCAGTAGTTCGGATTGCGTTTCAGAAGCACGCTCGCGCCCGGTTTGTACTCCGCGACCATAAATGGCCCGAGCACCGCCGCTTCTTTGTTAGAACCATGGGACGACATGATTGCAACCTGATCGAAAAGGCTCGCGAGTCCAATGACCGGAGCGGAAAATGTCACTGAAATCTGGATCGGACTCAGGATTTTTGTGGCGACCGTGCTGTTGCCGGAGCGGAATGCGTCTCCGGTGGAAGAATGCAGCGCGGGGTCCATCAGGCGCGTGACGGTGTAGGCCACGTCCTCGGCAGAAAACGGGCTTCCTTCGGAGAAGCGAATTCCGCGACGCAGCTTGAAGGTGATCTGCTTGCCATCTTTCGACACCTTCCACGACTCAGCCAGTTCCGGCTCTAACGCCTGCGTCTGCCGGTTCGCGCGCACTAATACACCGCCGGTTAGATAGCGGATGGTAAGCGAGGCGTCATCGTCGACCTTGAGCGGATCGAAGGTCTTCGGTTCAGCCCGCAGACAGAATCGCAACTCATTCCCACTCTGCGCAGATGCAGCCCCGAGCAGAAGCGCGGAGCAAAGAAAAATTCGCAAAAAAATGCGGCGGCAGATCATGCGGCCACCTCCTCTTTCGACAAAACCATCTGGAACGATGTCATAACAATGATCAGAAGCAGCAGGGGAACAATTCGCCACGGTTCGTCGCGAAAGGACACGAGTCCTTCCAGTTCCCGAAGAAGACTTCCCCATGAAGGCAAAGGCTCCGCGACTCCAAGGCCCAAGATCCCCAGGTTAGCCTCGCTCAAAATGAAAACAGGAATCGAAATCCAGAATTGCGCGTATAACACCGGTTTCAGGTTGGGAAGGACATGAACGAAGAAGAGCCGGGATCCATGCAAGCCCGAGGCGCGAGCCTGCACGATAAAGTCTGAACTCCGGAGCGATTGTGCGCTGGTGCAGAGCACGCGCGCCGAGGCCGCCCAACCCAACAGGCCGAGAATTAGAAAAGTGATCAGAACCGAAACCAGCGGAGAAACGTTGAGTGGCAACACGGCGCGGACCGTGATCAGCAGAAACAGCCAGGGCAGGGACAGGAACAGATCAGTCACGCCAGTCGCGACCCGCAGCCAGATGCCACCCAGGTATCCCGCCAGGCCGCCGACCAGCGCAGCCAGCAAAGTTGAAATCAGTGCCGCGGCGGGAGCCAGCAGCAAAGAGATACGCGTTCCATAAAGAATGCGAGCGAAGCGGTCGCGTCCAATTTCGTCGGTGCCGAGCAGATGCTGTCGCGACGGCGGGGAACTGGGCGCCTCGCGAAACTGCTTGGCGTAGCCGGTGGGCGCGAGCCACTGGGCGCCGAGCGACACTATGCACACGGACACCAACACGACACACGCCAGCTTGCGGGCTGCGCTCATGCCTCCCGAGACCTCACCATGTGAATGATTACATCGGCCCCGGAATTGGCCAGCAAGGTAACCACCGTAACGAGAACCGTGACGTTCACCAGCAGCGGCAGATCGCGCGCCAGAGCCGCTTGCCAGGCGAGTTGTCCGATGCCCGGCAGTCCGCACAGAGACTCGACCGGAATGCTGGCGCCGAGGGCAATACTCACGGTGATTCCGGCCAGCGCAATCATCTGCGGTCCCGCGACGGGAAGCACGTGCCACAGCAGGATCCGCATCTCACCTAACCCCTTCGCGCGAGCGGCCGTGATGTGTGGTAGCGCATAGGCCTTCGCGAGCAGATTCCGCGAGTAGCGGTAAATCTTGGGGAACACGATCAGGGCAATCGCCAGATATCCGGGTGCGTTGAAGATCACGGAGAGCAGCGCCAGCACAGCTGCGGGAATGCAAAGAAAAGCGCCACTGACAGTCGTGCCGAGAATTTCATAAGCAGACAGGCGCGACAGAGAGACCGCGAAGGCGAGAGCCGCGGCCAGCAACCATCCCAGCAGAAGTCCGATGCCGACGACCCGTAGAGTAACCGGCCAGCGATCGCGCAGCAGGTGCTGTACCGGCTGTCCCAAGGTATGCGAGACGCCAAGATCGCCATGCAGGGCAGCCCGCAGATAACTCACATAGTAGAGGAGGACGTTTTGCTCGCCTGCTCGCGACTCGCGAAGGGCGCGAACACTCTCTGTGCTGAGGCGAGGATCAAGTTGATGTTCGTCGGTATCAAACCCGGGGGCCAGCCGTACCAGCGTCGCCGAGAGCAAACCGCCGAGCAGGACGATCCCGGCGATGGCCAGCAAATGTCGAGCGACTCTCCACAGCAGCATGGTGATCCTAATTCACCGTCGCGCCCCGCGACTGCGAGTCCGACGGCCCCGTTTCACGCTCGATGTCTGCGTGATGTACCTGTTTCATCGAGTACATGCGGCGGTCCGCTTCGGCGAGTAGGCGCTCGACGTCGAATCCATCTTCCGGGCAGAACGCGGTGCCTACGCTCAACGCGATGAGATTGCGGCCCGCGACCTTGTGTCCTGCTTCAACGGCCAACTGATTCAGGCGCCTCGCTTTTTCCTCGGCCGCTTCGAGTTTCAGGCCGGGCGCGACCACGACGAATTCGTCTCCGCCCATGCGCGCCACGTAGTCGTAACCGCGGCACATCTCCTTCAGATGTCCGGCAAAATCTTTCAGCAGGTTGTCTCCCTCCAGGTGGCCGTAGAGATCATTGATCTGCTTGAAGTTGTCCATGTCGCAAACCATCACCGCGAGCGCGGTGCCGGTGCGGCGGCAACGTGCCAGTTCGCGCGCCAGATGGACGAACAGCGACCGCGCGTTCGGCAAGCCGGTCAGGTAGTCGGTGGTCGCCGAGCTCTCAGCTTGCTGATACTTCAAAGCGTTTTCAACCGAGAGCGCGATCTTCGAACTGATGGCCAGCAGAATGCGCAGGTGGTCGGCCGTGAAAGCGTCGCGATCAGCACGATACATCGCCAGTACGCCAACCACGCCATTCAAGCCTTCCAGCGGAACCGCAAGCGCCGACCGCAGGGTCGTGTATTTTTCCGGATCGTTCACATAGCCGGATTCGACCTGCGGATTGGCGTTCATGATCGGCTTGCGATTCTCCGCCACCCAGCCGCACAGACCTTCTCCAATACGAATGTTCAACGAGGAAAGAAGCCGGAAGTTATCGCCGCTCACGAGTTCCGGGATGAGGCGGCCGTTCTTGGAGAGAAATACCGCCATCGAGTCGTAAGGAATCAACCGCCGTAGCCGCATCGACAGCACGGAGAGGGTCTCCCCCAAGCTCAGGGAGTTGCCCAGATCCTGGCTGAGTTCGAACATGGTCTGCGCTTCCTGACGGGCCGCGGCAATCGAAGAAAGAAAATCAGAATCCCCGCCAGAAACAGATACGACCGCCGGGTCATCGAATCCGTCTGCCAGATCCAGACCTCTCTCGACGTGAACCTGTGCCAGGCCGGGGGCATTGGTTGTGTCCTGTCCCGCTTGAACCATGCCCTCCAGTTCGACATAGCGGCGTTTCAGGATTTCAACGACTCGCGGATCGAATGACGTACCCGACATAGCAGCAACTTTTTCCATCGCGTGATCGAGCGACAGGGCATTCCGATATTGCCGGTCGGACGCGAGAGCATCCAGACAATCAACGGCCGCCAGTATGCGTGCGCCGATCGGGATCTCCTCGTGCTTAAGTCCGTCAGGATAGCCAGTTCCGTCCCATCGTTCGTGATGCGAGCGCACAATCGGCGCAACGGGATAGGGAAATGCGACGCGTTCCAGAATTTCCGACCCCACGATGGGGTGGATCTTCATCTTCTCGAATTCCTCTGGCGTCAGCTTCCCAGGCTTGTTGATGATGTGCTCGGGAACCGCCAGCTTGCCGATGTCGTGCAGCAAGGCCGCGGCTCGCAGCGCCTCAATCTCATCCTCAGAAAGGCCGAGCCGCTGCGCGATCGCTACCGCGAACACGCGGACTCGTTGCAAGTGCTTGTGGGTCGTGTGATCCTTGGCCTCGATGGCCAGAGCCAGAGCCTCAATCGTGCGCACGTGCAGGGAAGCCACGTCTTCCACATGCTGCTTTTCAATCTCAACCTGCTTCTTCTCGGCCTCCAGCTTTCCCAGATAGAGTTGGTACGAACGATAAACCCAATAGATGGGAGGCAGAACCAGCAGCGATGTCTGCCAGCCGACTTGTCGGTTGACGAATCCGACCGTGAAGACGATCGCGGCCCCGACTATGTAATAAGGGAACGACCAGAAGTGGCAATCCGCCCAGACCTTGCGCGGCGATTTACCTTCCGTCAGCGAGATGATTACGGAAACAGGCAGTGTATTAGCCAGGAAAAACAGGAGCGCCGTGACCACCAGCAGAACGGGCGTGTTTTCTCCGAGCACCTTTGCCAGCCGGTGATACGTGAAATACGAAAGCGCGATCGCGTTCGCCATCATGAAGACGTTGAACACGACCTTGGCCGGAACAATCTTCTGCCGCGCCTGCCAGAGGCATTGCACGAGCGTCGCAGTGCAACCGACGATCAGCGTTTCGGGCAGGCTCAATTCGAGCACGCCGAGCAAGATGAACAGGAAGTTGACGGACATGGTGCCGTCGATGCCCGGCAATTGAATCTTGAGTCCGGACGACAGCACGGCAATGATCAGGTAACAGGCGAACCGCTCCAGGCCGGTACTCTGCCAGTGCGCCAGGGCATAGGCGAACACCGATACCCCGATCGCCGCCGTCGCTCCGATGAACAGTGTTGCCCGTTTAGACATTACTTGGACCGAACTGCCGCCCATGTCTTCCGCATCTGCGCCGCCACCACAGGCCCTTAGTTACCTGTGTGAGTCTGCGAGATGCATCGGCTGAGGTTCCCCTCCCCAAACTGCTGGTTCCGCGCCCAGAGCCAGATCGGACTGCTCCGCGGCCAGGCGGCCTCGGCCCAGCATTCGGCGCGAGCAGCCAGACTCCGGCATCTCTGACACGAAATGGTAGTGCAGTAAGTGGATGGTACCTACTTACTGAAGTAACCGTAGGACACGACCACTCGGGCGAGCCGCAATACAAATAAATGATGCAAACCCAAAGGAGTGATGGAGTTAGAAGACTTGTCGCCAGATCCTGCACGAGCGCGAGGGCAAGAAATGGGCAAATGCCCATGGGAACATTACTTCGGTGTCTCACCGCACTCGAAGGGCCTCAAGAAGTCGGCGGGATTGTGTCAGCATCGTGTATTGGCGCGCCTCTGCACACTCTGGAGCCGACTTTGAGGTCACTCTAATCGGCCGATCCGGGAGTGAGGTGAATACTCAACGTTGACGACAATCGCAGAAGTTCATCCATGACGCCACCTGTCGAAAAAGCTCAGAAATCCGCCGGCGCGGAACAAGGCTGCAGTTCACGCGCTACAAAAAACGGGATCACGCTTCAGGCGGGCATTTTCGACCAACTGCACGACGCTGTCATTACTACCGACCTTCAGGGAAACATTACCGCTTGTAACAAAGGTGTAAGCCTATATGGTTATGCGCCCGAAGAGCTTGCAGGTAAGAATATCTCCGGGCTCTATCGGCCGGAAGAGCAGGTCTTTCTCGCCCGGCAGGTGATTCCCTATGTTCTTGAGAAGGGCCGATTCGAGGGCGAACTCCGCTCTCGCGCCAAGTCCGGCGATGATGTGTACGTTCATCTATCCATGACTCTGCTGCGCGATCCGGATTCTGTGCCGGCCGGTATAGTGGCACTCGCCATCGACATTACCGACAAGAAATTGCTCGAGTGCGCTCTCCATGAAGATCAATCGCAGTCAGCGGACGGCACCGGTGCTCTCGCTGCCACGGTAATCCGCCGCGAGGTCAATGGCACCCAGTTCATCATGGCGAGCACCCTGATGCACAAGTTCATGGGAATGGTAGATCGGGTCGCCGGGCACACTGAGACAGTGCTCGTGGTCGGCGAAACCGGCACCGGCAAAGAACTGGTGGCGCGGACCATCCATGAATCGTCACATCGTCACAACAAACCGCTGGTGGACATCAACTGCGCAGCCCTGCCCGAGCACCTCGTCGAGAGCGAGTTGTTCGGCTATGAGAAGGGAGCCTTCAGCGGCGCCGATGCCTCCAAGCCCGGACTGTTCGAACTGGCCGACAAGGGCACGATCCTCCTCGACGAAATCGGCGAACTGCAGACGCAAGTGCAGGTGAAGCTACTGCGCGTTCTCGACGGCGCGCCCTACTACCGGCTGGGCGGACATCGCAAAATTACAGTGGATGTGCGCGTGGTCGCCGCCACCAATCAGGATCTTGAGCTAGCCGTGAAAGAGGGACGATTCCGCAAAGACCTCTATCACCGGCTGAGTCAGTTCCAGTTGCGTGTGCCTCCATTACGCGAGCGATCGGAGGACATCATCGCACTGGCACAGCACTTTCTCTTGCTGAAGGCGCCGGAGAAAACGTTCACGGCCGATGCTCTAACTGCGCTTCAGTCGCATGACTGGCCAGGCAACATCCGCGAGTTGCGCAACCTGGTCGCACAACTGGCGATGGCAGGAGCGGGGAAGCAGATCACCGCCGTCGAAATCGTGGCCGAGCTCTCGGGTGAAAAGCCGCTCGCGCCGCATGGCGCCGGCGCCATGCCTCTCGGCAACCTCGAGAACATGGAAGAACAGATGATTATCAGCGCGCTCGAACGTACCGGCGGACATCGCGCACAAGCCGCCGAGCAACTCGGGATCTCGCGTCGTACCCTGAGCCGCAAGTTGCGCGAGTACGGAATTGAAGTGCCCTCGGGTGACCGGATGGCCACACTTGGCACCATCAGCCACGAGCAACAGAAATTCTTCCGCGCCAAGGTCAACCTCTCCGTAACTTTGCAGAACGCGAACGGCAAAGAATGTCAGGCGCAGGTCGTCAACCTGAGCACCGGAGGCATGGGCTTGGACAGCATCCCTGATCCCGTCGCCTTTACCGGTTTACTCGACGTAAGCTTCCTCTTGCCCGACAGCGAAACCGTCATGCAAGCTAAAGGACGCCTGGTATGGGCCGACGTCGGAGGCAAAGCCGGCCTCCGTTTTGTTGTGATCGAACCCACCCTCTTCCAGCAACTCCAGCACTGGACCAACCGTAAGATGAAAGATGAAGGCTGGGAATTTCCAGCCTGAAATTTGCTCGTCATCTGACCCAATCACCAATTGGCGGCGGCGCTGACCCTATGCGATACTGACACTAGCGGCGCTGACCCTATGCGATACTGACACTAACAGCCGCGCTAGCACGGGGAGCGTCGGCCGTGGTCAATTACCTTCTCTGCTTGTAGCCAGTCGCAAGCAAAAGCCGGGATGGCGGAACTGGCAGACGCAGCGGACTCAAAATCCGCCGACCTTCGGGTCTTGGGGGTTCGACTCCCCCTCCCGGCACCAGATCATTTCTTTCGTCTACTTGACGTGGCTACCGCGGGATGGGCGACCAAGGCATTCTCCACATCGACCGTACCTGATCCATTCCTGCGAGACTCTTCGAGCCCTGTTCATGCGAAAATATGCTCGAGTGTTCGGCAGTTGCACGTCTCGGATCGAAGAGGGCGCTGACCCCATCCCCGTGGCTTCAAATTTTCCATCCCGCGTCAAGCGCTTCGCCCGCGAGGCCGGATTCGACCTTTGCGGGATCGCCCCCGTCCGCGAGTTCCGGGAAATTGAATCGTTTCCCGCGTGGATCGCCGCCGAACATCACGGCGAGATGCGGTACATGGAATCCTGCGATGATGCCGGCGAACTGAAGCGGTCGTCGCTCACCCGCGTCGCTCCCTGGGCCCGCAGCGTAATTGTTTGCGCCCTCAATTACAACACCGCCCATCCCTATTCGACCCAAGCCGAGAACCCGAGCCGCGGCTGGATCTCGCGCTACGCCTGGAGCCGCGAGGACTATCATGACTCCGTCCTGCGACGTCTCCGCCAAGTGGAAGCCGCAATTCAGAATGATTTAACTAACCACCAACCACCAAACACTAATCACCGTTTTCGTTCCTACGTCGACACCGGTCCGCTCATCGAACGGGTCTATGCGAAGTATGCGGGAGTCGGATGGATCGCCAAGAACACCTGCATCATCAATCAGCAACTCGGCTCGTGGCTGTTCCTGGGAGTGATCCTGACCTCGCTCGAACTGGAAGCCGACCGTCCAGCCCCGGATCGCTGCGGAAGCTGCACGCGTTGCCTCGACGCCTGTCCCACCCACGCTTTTGTCGCGCCCGGCGAACTCGATGCGCGGCTGTGCATTTCTTATCTGACGATTGAAAAGCGGGGCGAGATTCCAGAAGGTCTGCGCGCGGACATGGGCCGGCACGTCTTCGGCTGCGACATCTGCCAGGACGTTTGCCCCTGGAACCGCAAAGCGCCGGCGACCGCGGCGCCCGAATTTCAGCCGCGCGAAGGTCTGGTCAATCCCGCGCTCGACTGGCTCGCCGAAATGCAACAGCAAGAATTTCGCAACGTCTTCCGCGGGTCGCCGATCCGCCGCACCAAACTCTCCGGCCTGCGCCGCAACGCGGTCGTAGCGATGGGCAATAGCGGAAACACGAAATTCCTTCCGACCCTGAAGAAACTAACTGAAGACCCCGACCCCATCGTAGCCAAGCACGCCCGCTGGGCACTAAACAAACTGGAGTAGAGACGCGGCGTGCCGCGTCTCCCTAGCCCGGCCCGTGACCCTGATTGTCTGGAAACTGAGTACTGAGAACCGAGAACTGAAAACTGAGAACCGAGACCTGAGAACCGAGACCTGAGTTTACAATTCCTCTCATGTTCCAGAGCGATCTTCTCCGCAACAAGCGCATTCTAATCACCGGCGGCGGCACCGGACTCGGCAAGGCGACCGCCCAGCGCTTCCTCGAACTTGGCGCCGAAGTTTATATCTGTGGAAGACGCGAAGAAGTCCTGACCGCAACCGCGCACGAACTCAGCGAACGCACCGGCAGTAAGATTCATTCCCACCGTTGCGATGTGCGCGACGCGGCCGCCGTCGACCAGATGATTGCCGCCATCTGGGCCGATGGTCCGCTGGACGTGCTCATGAACAATGCCGCCGGCAACTTTCTGGCACGCACCGAGGAACTCTCGCTGGGCGCGTTCCAGTCGGTAATCGGCATCGTCTTGATGGGCACACTGCACACCACACTGGCTTGCGGACGCCGCTGGCTCCAGGCCGGGCGCCGCGCCGTTGTGCTGAACGTGACGACCACTTACACCGAGACCGGCTCAGCCTATGTTGTGCCCTCGGCCATTTCTAAGGCCGGAGTCCAGGCGCTGACTCGCAGCCTCGCCGTCGAATGGGGCAATCGCGGAATCCGCATGAACGCCATCGCTCCCGGCCCCATCCCGACCGAAGGCGCGTTCTCGCGTCTCTTGCCGCGCCCGGAACTCGAGCAACTGGCCAAGCAGAAAATCCCCCTGGGACGCTTCGGCACAGTGGAAGAGTTTGCCAACCTCGCCGCTTTTCTCGTCAGCGAGGGCTCCAGTTACATCAACGGTGAAGTCGTCACCATGGACGGCGGCGAGTGGCTACAGGGCGCAGGGGAATTCACGGCTCTTGGACGTCAGCTTACGGATAAAGAATGGGAGATGATGAAGCCCAAGAAGCCAGCCCCGCCAAAGTGAGCACCTACTCAGAACTGAGAACCGGGAACTGCAGTCTGGTAGGCCCGGCAGGAATCGAACCTGCAACCCTTGGATTAGAAATCCAATGCTCTATCCGTTTGAGCTACGGGCCCACGCGTGCCCTGTATCTGGTCGATCAGGGACTTGGAACGCAGAACAGGAAATTGCTTTCCGGCCTGAGTATCGCATAGCAGCCGGGCCGCTGCCAGCAGGGGCCGCTCATCAAAACACCCCAAGAATGTATTATTTGACCACTAGGGCCGTCCGCTGCTATCCAAACCGCTCCGCCAACGTCTAGAAGCTACGTGGCATTTATCGTTTTACGCTCCCAAAAATAGACTGCGCGACAGCCTCCCGATCTTCCCGGGTTGCGGCTCTCGCATGCTCAAAGGAGAAACACCATGGTTCCAGGAAAATCAATACGACCGATTTTCATCGCAATCCTTGCGGTGAGCGCCATCCAGTTGACTGCTTGCAGCAAATCGGGCAACGCCGGGCAATCCGCCTCCGCGGCCTCCGATGGTGGCAAGATCCCCATCACCACCAAGTCCGAGGAAGCGAAGAAGGAATTCCTGCAAGGACGCGATCTGGCCGAAAAGCTGCGCGCCCAAGAATCGGTTGCTCATTTTGACAAAGCCATCGCGCTCGATCCCGATTTTGCCTCCGCCGAAATGGCTCGCGCCAACAGCGCGCCTACGGCCAAGGACTTTTTTGAGCACTTGAACAAAGCTGTGGCCCTCTCGGGCAAAGCGTCGGAAGGCGAGCGGCTACTCATTCTTGCCAATGAAGCCGGCGCCAACGGAGAGGTCGTCAAGCAGAAGGAGTATCTCGATAAACTCGTGGCCGCCCACCCAAATGACGAGCGCGCGCGTCTCAATCTCGGGAACTACCACTTTGGACAACAAGAGTATGAGCAGGCGATTGCGCACTACAAAAAAGCTACCGAACTCGCTCCCGACTACTCGCCCGCCTACAACATTCTTGGTTACTCCTACCGTCAGCAGGGGAACTATCACGACGCGGAGCAGGCCTTCAAGAAGTACATCGAGCTGATTCCCGACGACCCGAATCCTTACGACTCCTATGCCGAGCTCTTGCTGAAAATGGGCCGCTTCGATGACTCGATTGCCCAATACCGCAAGGCTCTCAGCATGGATTCCTACTTCGTGCCGTCGCACTTCGGGATTGCGGCCGATCTCATGTATCAGGGGAAGCACGACGATGCGGCTGCAGAGCTTCAAAAAATGGCCGGTCAGGCGCGCAATGACGGCGAACTGCGCACCGCTTATTTTGGCCTGGCCGTAGTCGCCGTGGACAGCGGCAAACTCGACAAGGCCGTGCAACACATGGACAAAGAGTATGCCGTCGCCGAGAAGAAGAATGACGCGGCTGCCATGGCGGCCGACCTTCAGGCCAAAGGCAACATCATCGCCGAGATGCAGCGTTATGACGCCGCCCAGCAGGAGTTCGATCGGTCGCTGCAGATGGTCGAGGGTTCAACCCTCTCGCAAGCCATCAAGGACAACGCGAAACTCCTCCACCACTTCAACCTGGCCGCGCTGGCGATTGGGAAGAAAGACTACGCGGCTGCTAAGAGTCATACCCAGGAATACCGTGCGGGCGCCGACGCGTCCAAAAATCCAGGGCAGGTCAAGCTCGCCCACGAACTGGCTGGCAGAATCGCTCTCGCCGAAAGGGACTACGACGCCGCGATCACGGAACTTGAACAGGCGAACGAGCAGGACCCCCGCAACTTGTATCGCTTGAGCCAGGCATACCAGGCCAAGGGCGACGCAGCCAGGGCCCACGACTATTGCAAAAAGGCCGCGGAATTCTATTCGCTGCCGCAAATGAACTATGCCTTCATTCGCGCCAAGGCTCAGAAGGCAGCGGCGGGGAAAAAAGCCTGACGAGCGGAAAACGCGCACAAGAAAGGGGCTGCTCGCGCAGCCCCATGTGAGCCGAACAAACTCCCGATCTAATGGCAAACTGCCTGCGGCGCAGCGAACGTGTTCAGGAAAGTAAACCACCCGTTCACCGAAGTTGACGGGACTGTCCGCGAGAACCACGGCAGGAACACTAAGTCTTCTGGATGGTAGGTAAACGGGAACAGGCCGCCCGTAGTTACGGTGAAGGCCTTGCCCGTGACCGGGTCGCCGTTTTCCAGGTTGTTCTGACAGCCGCTCACTTGTCCCACGTGGCCCCACGCCGGAACGATGTTCACGTTGGGGATGAGAGGATCGTCCATCCATTCGCCTATTTCATGGCTCAATGCGTGAATATCCTGGATGGGCACGTTGAAGATTCCAGGATCGCTATAGGCCGCAACCGCATAGGCCTGGGTTCCGGCATTGTTCGTGCTGTGGTAGCCGAGAATGCAGCATTGGCCGCCAAAGGTCTCGAAAGTGTTGTAGGACAGGAACAGAGGCAGGGTGTTGGCTGGAATGGCCAATGTCGTGAGCAGATTCATCGCGACGTTGTCGAAGAAGTTGATGTCAACTTTTCCGATGCGGGCGCACGGGCCAGCCTGAGTGCTGCCGTTGGCTCCCACGTTGATCGTCTGCAGCAGCTTGGTTGAAATCGGGCTGAGCCGCACATGGTAGTTCGGCGACGTCGTGCTGACGAAGTTCCAGAAGTTGGCGCGCTGGAAAGCGTCGACATATTGCGTCGTGCCGACATTGGTGCCGCCCGGCGTGAACGTGGCGTTCTTGATCAGCGGCGAGTTCTTAAAGCGGTACTTCGTATTCTTCACGTCCCCGCACACCGTCTGGCTGGCAGAAAGGTTGGTCCCATCGCTGAAATGGAACTTAAGAGGAATGATCACCAGCGGAATGTTGGAAGTCGCCGAACCAGCTGCCGGATCGGTGCCGACCATATGATAGGTGAAGGTCGTTCCATTGAATACGAAATGCCCGGTCCAGATCGGAACCTGGACATCTGGATTGTATGGTACTGGCGCATTATTGCCGCGCGGGATCACGGCAAACGTCGCCTTCGCGCCCTGGATGTATGGCGATTCTCCCGGTATGACCTGGACCTTCGTAATTTTCTGCGCGAAGCTCATACCCGCTAACAACGTCAGACAGAGAGAGACCACTACAAACTTCTGGGATTTGCTCACTGACATCCTCCTGAGAGAGTTGAATCGAGTTTACGTTCTTACGTCCCTGGTTCCGCAGGGATGACGGGGGGACAGAGGGGTCTAAACACTTGCCAGCATTTTGTCTGGACTTCCCGCGTCTGTCAAGCGTTTTGACGTTTGATCGTCAACTACTGGGTATAGTAGCCAACCTTGGACGAAGAAGCGGGCGGGACTTTCGTCCCGCCCCTTTTCCTTGCAACGGTGATCGGAAGCTACTAGCTTCCGGTTCCCGTGAGGCTCGCACTCGCCGGGCTGCCACCGCCGTCGTTCTTGACGTTCAGCTTGGCGGAACGCTTGCCAGTCGTGGTTGGTTTGAACTTCAGTCCGACCGAGCAGTTCGCACCTGGTGCGATAGTGGCGCCGCAGGTGTTCGCGGAGATCAAGTAATCGCCTGCCGAGGTTCCCGCAAAGACGAAGCCGGTGAAGGTCACGACGGTAGTGCCAACGTTCGTCACCGTAACGTTTTGCTGCGAACTGGTGTTGCCCACCGCGACCGTCCCGAAGTTCAGCGAGGTCGGCGACACCGTGATCGACTGCCCCACCCCCGTCAGAGTAACGACTTGTGGACTGGTCGGAGCGTTATCCGTGAAGGTCAAGTTGCCGGTGCGCTTGCCCTTCTTGGTGGGGGTGAAAGTTACGCTGACGGCGCAGTTTGCCCCTGCCGCCACCGTAGCTCCGCAGGTGTTGTTAGAGATGTGATAATCACCGCTGGTCGTGATGCTGGAGATATTCAGCGTAGCGGTGCCGCTGTTGGTGAGTGTAACAGTTTGCGGCGAACTGGTCTGTCCAATCGGCACCTTCTTGAAGTTCAAAGCCGTCGCTGACAGAGAGACCGCCGGGCCACCACCGCCACCGCAGGTGGTGAATACAAAAGACCCGATGCGTGAGCTCCAGTTGAACGTGCCATTCACTTTCTCGTACTGGTTGGTGTACCAGAACGTGCAGTCGTCGCTGGGGTCAACCTGCAATGCCGTGTAATCGCCCCACCGGCTAAGCCCGGTGGTCTGCGATCCGGTGCCCTCGAGCATGCTGGCTTCCGTCTCCACGTGCCGGTTGGATCGCTGGGCACGCGGCCCGTAAAGCGAATGGCTGGATTGATTGTGCTGCTGGAAGCGCTGTAGCCGATGG
The DNA here is from genome assembly GCA_046727255.1 of Acidobacteriota bacterium. Classification (GTDB taxonomy): domain Bacteria; phylum Acidobacteriota; class Terriglobia; order Terriglobales; family Acidobacteriaceae; genus Acidiflorens. The sequence continues at coordinate 59,385 of JBKPCG010000073.1, forward strand.
CGATATTGTTTACCTTGTCCATGGCTGCGCTTGCCATCCAACGGTAGGTCGTATCTGGAGCAAAGGTGCCCTGCTGATTCACGGTTGGCGTGCTGCTCGGATCCAGAATCTCATACCAGCGCACTGCCACCGGACTGCCGTTGCCGACGGAGTGGTTCACGACCACGCGCTCGTGATCGGAGAACTTCCGGTAGGCCATGCGGTACATGAGCCGGTCGCCCAGCGTGTCCAGCAATTGAGTTGTTCCTTTTTGCGGGACGCAGGTGCCGCCATTGCCGCAGGCCAGCGTGGTGTTGGCTACGTTGATGGTGGTCGGTGAGGACAGAGTGGCCGTGCTTGTGGCGAAGTTTAGCGTCAGAGTGCGCAGGAACAACTGACCCGGATTGTTGTTTTGCCAGGTCAGGAACAGTCCGGGCGTGGCGTCGGTCGGGGGCGTTGGGCCGTCGAGGTCGGATGGCAAATAGCCGCCCTCCGTGTTGGGAGTCTTGACGCAAAGTTGGGCTGCGTTCGCGTTGCCAGCCAGCATCTTGGCGCGGTCGAAACCGCAGAGATTGGAGCCATTAAAAACCTGGGCATTCTGAAACATGTTGTAGGTAGCGAGGTAAGCGCTGTTGCTGGTGGTGGGCCAAACGCCCAGTTTCGGATAGTCGTTGAGATTGGTGCCGAAGCTGAAGGCATAGAGCGTGTAGGCGCCGGTCGGATCGTTCGTCTTCGACACGCCCACGCACTGCGAAAAAGTGTTGCCGGAGATACCGACGTCACTGATGACCCAGCGGTCCGCCAGCCGGTCATAGTTCACGATCGGATCGCTCGCCCCGTTCGCGCAGCTGCCGCCCAGCGGCGCAAAGAAAGTTGTGAAATTGGTGGGGCTCGAAAGCACCGCGCCGCTCTTGTTGTACACCGCCAGACGCACATTCACGGTCTGCACAATGTGGTTGGGTCTGATGGCCAGGTTTACGTCCGACGGAGCGAAGCCTTGCGCGCCGATGCCGTCGAAGTCAATGCCTTTGGTGGCGGAAACGTTGGGCCGGACTTCTTTCTGTAACACGGGGTCGGGTTGCGCGGGACCTGCCACTCCGCGCGAGCGGAGCCGAAGCGGTTTGGGTTCTGGAGCTTCTACATCGCCCAGGCCCAATATGTCGATCGGCAGCTCGCGCAAAGCTTTGAGGTTGCATGAGCAGAGGGATAGGTCACGGTGGTTTTAGTTACGGCATCCTGGGCGAATGCCAGGGCCGTCGTCAGCGCGAGGCAACACAACACGATTGCCCCGCTGGATGGGAGAAACTTCTTACAATGACTCACAGACTTCCTCCTGGAAGAGAATTGGAATCTATTGTTCCCTGGGACCCCAGGGAATCGAGGGGAACAAAAAGGGCAAAACACTTGCGGAGCATTTTGTCCGCCTTTGCCCAGCCTGTCAAGGGATTCGGCGGAAACTACTTAGTTAATCTTTGAGCGGCACCATGGGCAGATCCCCACGGCAGAAAGTTGCAACTCGCAGAAGGCCGCCGGCGGCCCGCGGCATCGTCATCACAGGTCCGTAACAATAGACCGCGTGCCCGTTCGCCGCCATGTGCCAGCGCCCTCCCTTGTGAACCTCCTGCTTGCTGGGGGTGAGGGAGGGCTTTGCTGGGGGTGCCAACCTGGGGACGGGAAGAGACAAGATCAAGGCTAGGGTCAGCGCCTTCATAAACTGCGTCTCTCTCAATCACGGCCCTACCACAGGCCGTTTTCTCACAGAACCGTGTCTTAGATTACCCGCGTGGACCGCCGCACATCCTGCAAGTCCGCCGCCGGCTTCTCCGGAATTTCTCTCAGAGTACGGGCCGTTTTGCCCGGACGTTTTGTTTCCTTGGCGGGCGTCTTCGGCGCGATGCTCGGTGAACTTCCGGAAACCGCGTCTTTTTGCTCAGTCTGGGTTGCCGGCTTATCGTGCGATTGAGCGGAATCCTCGCGCGCAAGCTTGTTTTTCAGCGTTGCCAACTGCGTACTGTCCTTTAGCATTTCACGCAACAGGCTGCGCTGGGCCTCGATCGTTCGCCCCTGCTCGACCACCAGCAAGGTCAGGATCCCGTACGAAACGAGAAACAGAACAACCAGCAACGGAAGCAATGCGCCCCGCGTCTTCTTCTGAGGAACTTCACTCTGCGCGGTGTAGATGACTGTCAAGGTGCCCCCAAAGTTGCCCGAACGCCGGGCTGCCCTTCCGAGTGCACCTGCGAATCCATCTAGAAGGCAGAAGGTAAGTGCTTGGCAAGAATGCATTTAAGCGAGGAAGCTAACCTGGACGCTCAGACGCGCATGCAAGCCTCTGCACTTTATGAGTAACGATCCCAACGTTACCGGGGTAAGTTGCCGGTGTAGGGCGGACACTCTTGTCCGCCGACTTTCCGCTCTGGGAAAGGGTTTTGAGGGCGCCAGCAACTTGCGGAAAAACCAGGTTCATATCAGGGCATAGCTTCAGCGACGCCGAAAGCAATGCCCCGCCTTCAATGCCCCTTTAGGGGCTGAGCCGGGTACTCCGATTTGCCGGGACCTTGTTCAGTCGAAAGAGTTCCTGCCACGATCCCCCGGAACTCCTCATCCGTGACCAGTCCGCGCTTGCTGACAGCAGCCTTCTTGACCGCCGCCAGGACCGGTCCCCGTCGCTCAGGCGCAATCGTAATTCCCAGTTCCTGGCATTTCAGATCAATGCTGTCGAGCCCGCTTTTCTTCCCGAGCACGATCCGCCGCTCGGCTCGCACGATCTCCGAGGAGTAGGGCTCGATCGCTTCCGGCAAGTGAAACTGGCTGGCGACCGCGCCGCTCTCGCGCATGAAAAGATTTAGCCCCACCAGCGGCTTCCAGGCTTCCAGCGTGTACCCTCCCGCCCGCTGGACGACCTCGGAAACCTCGCGCACCTTCTCCAACTTCAACTCGACCGGCACGTTGTAGAGACAGCGCAAGGCCAGCGCAATTTCCGAAATATCGGCATTGCCGGCCCGCTCGCCCATGCCATTGATCGTCCCCTGTATCCAGGTCGCTCCGCCGCGCACCGCGGCCACCGCGCATGCCGTGGCCATCCCGAAATCGTTGTGCCCGTGAAAGTGTACCGGCACGTCTTTCCCCACCCACTCGCACACCTGACGTACCAGGTATTCCGCCGCTTCCGGGCCGCACGCGCCGATCGTATCGACGACAACGATCTCTTTTGCGCCCGCCTCCAGCGCCGCCAGGTAAACCGTTTTCAAAAATTCCAGGTCGGTGCGAGTTCCGTCCACAGCGAAGAATGCGACCGTGATTTCTGCCTCGCGCGCCGCCGAGACAGCGTCGCGAATTCGGCGCAAAACTTCCGCGCGCGTAATGCCATAGGCCTTCAGCTTGATGTCACTGGTGGGCGCTTCAATCACTGAGAAATGCAAGCTCAACCGGACCAGTTCCTCCACATCAGCTTTCACCGCCCGCGAAAATCCCCAGAGCTCAGCCTTGATTCCCGCCTTCTGCATGAACTGGATCGCTTCCGCGTCTTCAGGAGAAACGCGCGGAAAGCCGGCTTCGATGCGACCAACTCCAAGTTCATCCAGCTTCAGCGCGATTTCCAGCTTCTGCTGCGGCGACAGAACAACGCCCACGGTCTGCTCGCCGTCCCGGAGCGTAGTGTCGTAGAAACGGACGGTCGTCTTCGGAAACGCCGACCGCACTTCCGGCCGCGCATTCAATTCACTAACCCAGATTTTGGAATTTGTCGTCATCCCCTGAACTCCAAACCAGTCAGCGATCACGAACCACAAACCACTGACTTCCCGTACGCCTTCTCCCACGAGATCACCGGATTCCGCAGTACGCCGATCTTCTCAATCTCGCACTCCATCACATCACCCGGCTTCAGGAACCACGCTTTCGGATCTCCCGAAAAGGCCGCCACGCCCGAAACCGTCCCGGTCGACACGACGTCTCCCGCGCTGTAACCCATAGGCGAATAATGCGACAGGATCTCCGGAATCTTCACCGACATCTTGCTCGAATGCGACCGCTGCCGCGACTCGCCATTCACGCGCAGTTCCATCGCCAGGTTGTGCGGATCGGGAATCTCATCGGCCGTGACAATCCACGGTCCCAACGGGCAGAACGTGTCAATCCCCTTGCAGAAGCTGAATACCCCCGACTTCATCTCCCGCCGTTGAATATCGCGCGCCGTGATGTCGTTGAAAATCACGTAGCCGCCGATATAGCCCGAAGCCTCTTCCGGAGTGAAGTGTTTCCCAGCCTTCTTGAGAACGACCGCCAATTCCAGTTCGTAATCCAGTTCCTGCGTCAGGTGTTCCGGATAAATCACCGCCTCATCGGGTCCGATGATGGCGTCGGTATTCTGAAAGAAAACAATCCATGGCATTACGGGATGCGAGAACCCCGCCTTCGTGGCCTCCTCGTGGTGTTCCCGGAAATTGCCCGCCGTGTGAAAGAACTTTTTGGGAATGATCGGCGCCTTCAGCTTGACCTCGCCAAGTGAATACAGCAGCGCTTCGCCACGTGGACCGTGCGCGTCCGCTCCCAAATGCGCTACATAGTCGACGGCTTTGTACGCGGCTTCCAGGCTGGTGTCGCCGCCCCGGAACAACGCCCGCATATCAGGCGGCACCAGCGCATCCGCCAGCCGATAAAAGATGGGTTCGCCTTCGACATCGCGCAGGTAAAGGGCGCACGCCGTGTGCAGATCGACGATCTGATTGTTGGCATGGAGCGCGCCGATACGAGTCTGCGCGCCGTGTTCAAAAGTCACAAGTTTCATGGAGTTCGGGCCCACGAGGAAAGTCAGTGGCAAACAGAAGTTTAGTGAGGAGAACTGTGGGTTGTCCAGACGGGGCCGCTGTCGGGCGCTACCCCGATTGCGAATCGGTCTGTATTTTGGCCAGTATCGTCGGCTCTTGCACCAGGTGCGCGATGCCCACGTACTGTCCCCGCACGCGCGCCCAGCGCGAGCAGGTTATCCGCACATCCACGTGCAGAAATCCGCCGTCATAGACGCCGATTCCGCCTTCGACAAATGCCGGCACCTGGAGCGCCAACTCACAGATCTGCTGCAACGAAAGGCCGGGAATGTCCACGTCCGCAGCCATCCCGCGCGTGTGCTCGCTATCGGTCACCCCGCCCACTTCCTGATTGTGGTTTACGCACCGATACCCGTCATGGACAACGATTGGCTTGCCCCCCAGGTTTCGCAATTCTTCCAGTGCGTTAAGCAGGCGCTTCTCCACTTTCAATTGCCCGCAGTGACGGCAGGCCAGTTCGGATTTCGAAAAATGTGGACTCAAGTCTCCCATAGATGTAATGAGATGTCCCCTCTCCGCCTGAGGTTCTTGGTTGGCAACGGGCAAGAACCGACCTAGGCGGTGTGACGAAGCTCACAGAATATGGAGGGATTTCCTGTTTCATACTGGGACGCGGACGGGCGTGCCCCGTCTCCGCCGCCTTCGGCGTTCCCGCCGCCATCGGAGACGCGGCAAGCCGCGTCTCTACTGTAAGACCATGGCGCGCTTGCCACTTTCTTGCCCTTCCCGCATCCTATGTGAGGAGAGAAATATGCCTGAAAAATTAACCGAAAAGGTCGCCAAGACCGAAGCCGAATGGCGCCAGCAGCTTACCCCTGAGCAGTACCACGTGACGCGGGAAGCCGGCACCGAGCCCGCCTTCACCGGCAAATACTGGAACAACCACGAAACAGGGATGTATTACTGCGTCGGCTGTGGTGCTCCGCTGTTTGACTCTGAGACCAAGTTCGAGTCCGGTACCGGCTGGCCCAGCTTCTTTGCTCCCGCCGATCAGCAGAACGTCAGCGAGCACACCGACCGCACCTATGGCATGACCCGTACCGAAGCCCGCTGCGCCCGCTGCGACGCCCACCTGGGACACGTTTTTCCCGACGGCCCCAAGCCGACCGGACTGCGCTATTGCATGAACTCCGCATCGCTAGATTTCAAACCGAAAAAGTAGCCGTCCCGGAATAAATCATGTGTAGAGACGCGGCGTGCCGCGTCTCCGCTGGCAGCGGAAAAACCGACCGCTCGCGGAGACGGCGGAAGGCCGTCTCTACTCCGCCTTCTGTCGATTCGACGCGTACCACAAAAAAAAGAGGGATGGGCGCTCGGGCCCATCCCTCTGTGTCTTTCAAACAAAGCTTCCCACCTATGCGCCCGCGGTCGCGGCCAGCGACTTGGGTGGCTCCGTCTTCTGCTCGTGCTTGGCCTGATTCTGCGGCTGGCCTTTCTTTTCCGGCGTCCGGACTTCGACCCCGCCCTTTAAGATCGCCCCTTCTTCCACGCTGAAGCGATGGGTAATCACATCCCCCGTGAGCGAACCCTCGCTACGGATATCCAAACGATCGGCGCACTCCACGTTGCCGTGGACTTTGCCCATGATGACCAACTCTTTGGCATGGATATTGGCCGCCACATGTCCGTTGCGGCCGACCGTAACGCGGCTTTCCGGGAAGCTGACGGTGCCTTCCACCCGGCCGTCGATGAAAAGCGCTTCGGAGCCGCTCACTTCACCTTTGATTACGAGCGTGCGTCCGATGGTGGCTTGCTCCATGGTCGGAGCGGCCGTTTTGACTGGAATATAGCTGTTCGTGGGGGCCGTTGGAGAATACTTCGGTTCCGGAGACTGCAACATGTCTGAACCTCTCTAGAGTTCCGCGGCCGGGCGGGAGTGCGCCCGAAGGTCCGCGGTCGATGTGGCTTGCCGCACTTGGAGAATCGCACGAAGCGTTTGGTTACGACAGGTTACCGAAGGTGATGTACGGCCAGATTGTGAAGTCAGAAACGCTTCGAAGTAGAGACGGGGCGCGCCCCGTCTCCGCCGCGACCGGCGACACCGCTGCATTCGGCCATGCCACTGCGATCAGAGACGCGGCAAGCCGCGTCTCTACTCCTGATTCACAAAAAAAGGACACCGTTTATCGGTGCCCTCTTTTACCTACCGCAACTTAATCTTTATTTGTTTTCGTTCAGTCCGCCCGCGCCAAACTCCTTGCGCTGCGCAATCGGACGCACCGCCCGTGCCGCCACTGCCGGCGCTCCCGCGGCCGCTCCGTAGCGTTCGAGCAGCACTGGAACCATCGCCCCTTCCGCTTCCTTCACGAAAGTAAGCTTGCTCTCGCCCAGCAGATCGATCCGGATGAAATCCCCAAGCTTGACCTGCCCTGTGGCAACCAGGTTGGCCAGCGGAAATACCAGGTTTTTTTCAATCGCCCGCTTCAAGTGGCGTGCTCCGTACTTCGGATCGGTCCCTTCGGCGAGCAGGAAGTCCTTCACCTTCGGCGTGCAGTTGAAGACGAACTGGTGCGCGCCCGCAGCCATCAGGACCCGCTGCTGAACCATGCCCAATTCAATCTCCAGAATCTGTTCCAGGTGCTCCGGACGCAGCGTTTTGAAAACGACTACCTTGTCGATGCGGTTCATGAACTCGGGCGAGAACTTCCGCCGCGCCGCATCCACAGCGGTGCGATTGATTTTCTCGTCGAGCGACGCATCCACCTGCACCGCTTTCGGCGCGAAACCGAATCCGCCGCCCACCAGGCCGGTCATTTCGCTTGCGCCCAGGTTCGAGGTCATGATGATGATGCAGTTCGACAGGTCCACCCGCCGGTTGTCCCCCAGCGTCAGTGTTGCCTTATCGAGGATTCCGAGCAGCAGTTGCCAGAGCGCGTCCGACGCCTTCTCGATTTCATCGAACAACAGGATGGAGAGCTTCAGCTTCTCCGTGTGCCACTGATTCAGCGCTTCCTGCGTGAGCAGCGGATGAGTCTCGCGATGGCCCAGATAGCCCGGAGGCGAGCCAATCAGCTTGGCGATCTCGTGCGAGTGCTGGAATTCCGCGCAGTCAATCTTGATGCAGGCGCGTGCATCTCCGAACAGCGCCTCGGCCATGGCTTCCACTACCCGCGTCTTGCCCGAACCGGTTGGCCCCAGGAACAGCAGATTGCCTACCGGACGCCCGGGTGCGTTCAATCCCGCCAGAAACATCTGGTAGATTTCCGCCACCTTTTCGATCGCCTGGTCCTGGCCGACGATCTTGCGTCGCAGGGAACTGTCAAACTCACGGGCATCGTTACTCCGGCGAGTCGGGTCGAGGACGGTTGCGAGATTCGTTCTCATAGGGTCAACAGTCTTCTTTCTTTCGGGAAACTGTAGGCTGCCTGGGAAGCTGGACATTTTGCGCCGCCTTGCCTGGGGAAAAAGGCAGATTATGTCCTGCCCCACCCCTACTCAGAGCAAACGGCTAGCCATCCTTCCGGAACCCCGTATTCCTCTCTTCCTAAGCGTTTTAGATGCGGCTACCTGCTATCAGGCGACAAACCCCTGATTAACCCATATCCTCCTGAAGGGAAATTCTTTGCAGACTGCGGGAACTTCCCTCCTGCCCGATGGTTCCACTTACCTTTGCCGTTGTCCGTAAGCCGCTGACCGCTTTGGCCTGCCGTAACTGGCAGCCCCAGGCCACCCAGCTTACGCTACTATCATCAATTGTTTCCGGAGAGAACCCTTGTCCCGACTGTCGGCGCGCGTCCTTCTAGCCCTCGCGTTCCCCCTTACCTTGGCCGCTGTCCTCATGTCCGCTTTTGCGGTGCAGAATCCCCATGCCCTGTACCTGGTTTCAGTCAAGAACCAGGCCGCGAAGAAGACCCAAGCCCCGGACGCAGTACCCGTAATCGCGCCTCCCGGATCGGTTCTGCATGAAGCGCGTCGCGGAGACAGTATTCCCTCGGTTGCGCGCCAGTATCTCAGGAAAACCAGCTACTTGACTTCGAGTGAACTCGGCGACGCCATCCGCCAGACCAACAACGGCCGGCAGGGAACCTTCCTCCATCCGGGCGAACAGTTGATCATCCCCGGAATTCTGGACGCGCCGATTGTAGAGAAAACGGTCGCCGTTCCCAAAGACTTTGAAGTGCGCGCCATCTACCTGACCGGCGTGATGGCCGGCAGCGATCGCGGCCTGCGCATTATTCGTCGCTGGCGCGAAGTCGGCGGGAACGCGGTAGTGTTTGACATCAAGGATAGCGACGGCATCGTCAACATTGCCTTCGATCATCCGCTCGCCACCGGCCAGAAGCACTACATCCACGACCTGCCAAAATTCACCCGCTTCCTGCACTCGCAAAACATGCACGCCATCGCCCGGATCGCGATCTTCCGTGATGAGCACCTGGTAGTAACTCACCCCGAGCTGGCTGTGAAGTCGCACCGCACCGGCCAGCCCTGGCGCGAGAACGGCAAGCTGGTTTGGACCGATCCGTCGAATCCCAAAGTGCAGGACTATGACATAGCCCTGGCGAAGTTCGTGGCCCAATCTGGCGTGGACGAAGTGCAGTTCGACTACGTCCGTTTTCCAGCCGAAGGCGACCAGAAAGATGCCAGCTTTAATTTCCAGACCGAGCACCCGAAATGGCAGCGCTCGGAAGTAATCGCCGACTTCCTGAAACGTACTTACGCTGAAGTTCATCCCACGGGCGCGTTGTTCTCACTCGACGTTTTCGGAATCATGGCCTGGCAGCGTCCGGTCGACCTTTCGCATACCGGGCAGGACATCGTCGCCATGGCAAAGCACTGTGACGTGCTCTCGCCCATGATCTACCCCTCGCACTTCTTCGGCATGGATGGCATTGCCCGTCCCGGCGACGCCCCCGAACACTTCATCGGCGAGTCCATGGACCGCTTCATGAAGATCACCAAAGAGAGCGGCGTGGTGATTCGTCCCTGGCTGCAAGCCTTCGCGTGGCGCACCAAGACTTACTCGCCGAAGTATGTTGAAGTCCAGATCGAAATAGCCAAGAACAAAGGCGGCATAGGCTTCCTCTTCTGGAACGCCAACAACGATTACTCCAAGCCCTATACCGCCATGCCCGAAATGCGCGCCGCCAAAAACAAGTTCTTTCGCGGCGACGAGCTCCCAACCAAGACCGACGCCGCCACCCCCGCGGCTCCAGGGGTTTCAACGCCCACTCTGCAGCCTGTTTCGAACCCAGTGAAGATCTGGAGACACTAACGGTCGGCCGAAATGAATGTCACTTTGGCCGCAGTCGATTCGTAGAGACGTGGCGTGCCGCGTCTCCGCTGGCAGCGGAATTGGCGACCATCCGCGGTTCGCTGCCACCCACCCGCCCTGATGATCGTTCAGACCATCTCTGCGCGGATCTACGCTAGTCCACGGTAGCGCGAAACGCATTTGACACCCGTCGAAGCGCGCGTTAGTCTCGGCCCCGGCACTCGGAAGATTGGAAGGCCAGCCTGTGACACGTCGATCTTTTTCCACCGTCTTCTTTGTCTTGCTCGCCTTGGGCGCACGCGCGTCGGACTCGAATCCATCGGGCGCTTTCATCGCCCGCGTCAACGACAATCGTGCCTCCGCCGGCGAACTAAAAGGCGGCGTATTGCACCTGGATCTGGAGATGGTCGAGACCACCTGGTACCCCGAACAAGAAAGCGGACCGAGTCTCTCTGTTTATGCGTTCGCCGAAAAAGGGAAGCCGCCCCAAATACCCGGCCCGCTAGTCCGCATCCCACAGGGCACCGAGGTCCGCGTCCAGATTCACAACGCTCTGCCTGTTGCAATGTTTATCCGCGGTTTGCACGCCCACGATACATCCGGCCCCGCCCCGGTCCTCATCGCCGCCGGAGCCACCGCCCACTTTCATTTCACCGCCCAATCGCCCGGCACCTATTACTACTCGGCTCGCAGTACGAAGATGTCAATCCATGAAATCGGATTGCTCTCCATAATTGAAGACTTGCCCATGGGCGAAGCTCCATTCGATATCGAGAGCGAACTCGCAGGCGGATTCATCGTTGACCCGCCCGGCGCCGCCCCTGACGATCGCATCTTCATCATCACAAACTGGATCGCGGGCGTGATCACTCCGCCATTTCGCGAGGAGGTTGTCATCAACGGCAAGGCCTGGCCCTATGCGGAGCGGCTCTCCTACCGCACCGGCGACACCGCCCGCTGGCGCCTGCTCAATGCCAGCATCAACGACCACGCCATGCATCTTCATGGATTCTTTTTTGAAGTGACTAGCCTCGGCAATCAGGACCGCGACAATCCTTATTCTGTCGACCAGATTCCGCACGTCGTGACCCAGCACCTCGACCCCGGCGAGACCGCCTCGATCGTGTGGACACCCGACCGCCCTGGCCGCTGGCTCTTGCACTGTCACATGGCCGCCCACATGGCGAAACAAGAGGCTTTAGAGCAGCCGGCCGATTCGCATCCTGCTCATGCCACGGAACATAATTCCGATGGCATGGGAGGAATGGTTCTCGGTATCACCGTCTCCGGCGCGAGTCGGTCGGCCGCCCCAGCCTCCGGCGCGAAAGCGCGTCAGTTGCAACTCATCGTGCGCGAAAACCCAGCGACCCACTTTTCGCTCGCTCGTATGGGCTACGTGATCCAGGAAGCCGGAGCAAAGGAAAACCCCGATCCTCCTCCGTTCCCCCGGTGCGCCCCTGGTCCTGACTCGCGGAGAGCCCACCGAAATCACGGTCGTCAATCAACTGAAGGAACCGACCGCCGTTCACTGGCATGGCATCGAACTCGAGAGCTATAACGACGGTGTTCCCGGATGGAGTGGAGATTCTCCCCAAATTACTCCGCCGATCCCTCCCGGTGGCACCTTCATCGCGCGCATGACTCCGCCCCGCGCCGGCACTTTCATCTATCACACTCACTGGCACGATGTCGCCCAATTGGCCAGCGGACTCTACGGTCCGCTCCTCATCCTCGAGCCCGGACAAAAATTTGATCCCGATGTGGACAAGATCTTCCTTGTCAGCCGCCAGGGCCCCCAAGAGAGTGTCTCGCCCGTGCTCCTCAACGGCACTGCGCAGCCGTCCGCGCTGGTGTTGAAACTCGGAACGAAGTATCGCCTGCGCTTCATCGACATTTGCGTCAACGATTCCGACGTCAGCGTTGCCTTCCTCGACGAAAATGCCAAACCGATACAGTGGCGCGCCGCCGCCAAAGATGGATGGACCCTGCGCGCCGCGCAAGCGACGATGCGGCCGGCCAGCCAACCCATCACCGTCGGCGAGACTTACGATTTCGAATTAGTCCCCGACCACCCTGGCGAATTCAGACTTCAGGTGAGCATGAGATTCCTGAAGACGATCATTTCCCAATCGGTGACCGTGCGCTGAGAAGGGAAGAAGACTGGAAATGGTTTCAAAGATCGCTTTTGGGTGGCGCAGCGGTTCACCGCTGCGATAAGGCCATTCTTTGATCGAGGGCTTCAGCTCCTGAGGTGCTGCCCCCGACTCTCTTAGACTCTGTCAACCCGTGAGAGCTCTTCCCCTCAGCCGGCCTACTTCTTCTGGTCCAAAAAAGCCCGCAGCCGCGTATATCCACTGCGGCTAACTGGAAGCTGCTGCCCGCCGCCCAACACCACGACATACTGATCTTTGCTATAGGGCTCAATCTTCGTGACTCTCTCCAGGTTCACGATGTAAGACCGATGGATACGAAGAAAGCGCTGCGGATCCAGCGCCGTCTCCAAGCTGGAAATAGTCTGCTGCTTCAAATGTTTCTTTCCCTCGGTATTCAGGGCGACATAATCATCCTGCGCTTCCGCATAGTCGAGCTTCGCCACCGGAATGACGTAGACGCGGGTGCCATCCTTTACCACCAGACGCTCCAGAAATTGCGCAGGCGGCCGCGCACTGGTAGCCAGCTCTGCCGGAGCGGGCAGCTTGCCACCCAGTCGCTCCTTCGCGCGCTGCAACGCGGTTTCAAACCGCTCAGCCGGAAACGGCTTTAACAGGTAATCAACGGCGTGGATCTCAAATGCACGCAGCGCATATTCGTCGTAAGCGGTGACAAACACGATCGCGTGATCGGTGCCGATCAGTTCCAGCACTTCGAATCCATCCAGCTTCGGCATTTGAATGTCGAGGAAGATCAAGTCGGGCTTCAACTCAGTCACCGCTTTGACCGCCTCGAATCCGTTGGCGCACTCTGCCGCCACCTCGATTTCTGGATGGCTTGCGAGAAACTCCAGTATCATCTTCCGGGCGAGTTCCTCATCATCCACGATAATGGTTCGGACTTTCTGCTCGGCGCCGCCGGTCATGCCTGGTCTCCATTCTGTTGCGCAGGCAAACGCAGTTTCACCGAAAACCGGCTGCCCTCCATCCCGACCGACACGCTGGCGTCATCCCCATAGCGCGTATGCAGACGCCGCCTGACATTGTCGAGTCCCAGGCCAGTCTTCAAAGCTGACGGCGTATCCGGATCGAAGCTGTTCTCCACCACGATAGAAACCGAGTCCCCGTTGCGATGAACGCTCAATCCGATCACGCCGCCCTCCGGCAGATTTGCGATCCCATGCCGGATTGCATTTTCCACCAGCGGTTGCAGCAGCAGCGGAGGCAGCAGCAGTCCCATCGCTTCGTTTTCAACCTGCTCTTCCATTTTCACGCGCGCCCCGAAGCGCACCTTTTCGATTGCCAGATAGCCGCGTATCAGTGCCAATTCTTCTTCGATTGTGATCGTCTCCTGCCCGCCGACGCGCAACGTAGTCCGCAGGAAGTCAGCCAGCAGGATGCACATTTCCCGCGCTCGGGCCGCGTCCACACTGGTCAGCGCACTGATCGAGTGCAGGCAATTGAAGAGGAAATGAGGATTCACCTGCGCGCGCAGCGCCTTCAACTCGGCGTCGCGTGCCAGGACCCGGGCTTCGAGCGCGCGCCCCTGCGCCTCGCGCGATGCCTGTTCCGCCAGCACCACATAGTGAAATGTCACGGACAGCACATACAACAAGACTCCGGTCACCCACAGCAAAGGAAGGTATTTCGCCGCGCGCTCGTCCAGTCCCGCAAAGCCTGCCCATCGTGTCAGACCGGTCGCGAGTCCCTTCGCCAGTTGGATCCACAATGTGCTGAGCAGTACCGCCGCCGTAAAGTGGGTAAGCAGCAGCTTGAGAAATCCCGACGACTCCAACGGCGTCGCTCGGCACGGATACCACGCCGCCAGACAAAGAAACGCATACACGAAGCAAAGCGGCACTGTAAGTGCCGCAGCAACCCTCCAGCTCTCCCCCGCCCGCACCAGCAGGTACATCAGGATTCCCGCCAGCGGAACCCACGCCAGCAAGTACAGTCCTAATTGGCGAAACCGGGAGAGTATGGGATGCATCCAGTCCCTCAGTTCCTGACTTCAACGCCGCCCATAATCGCCATGCCTTTCACGATCAGGCTCTTGGTGGGCTGGGCACCTTCGCGCGCTTTCAGACTGTGTCCGCCCATGAACGCCGCGACTCGCATCGACACGGCCCATGTTTCGGGAACGCGAATCACACCGCCGCCCATGAAAGCATTCACAGTAATGACGGCCTCGCTGCCCTCGATGTCCGCATCCCGCAGATCGATATCAAATCCGCCCATGAACGCGACCAGGTCGCCGCCCCGAAAATTCTTGGAGCGGATGCGGTATTCTCCCCCGCCCCAAATCGCGAACACGTTAAGCTGGGACGAAAAGTCGCCGGCGCTCTCCACCGGCTTCCGATATGCCCGCCAGACCATGATCAGGCCGGCCACGATCACAAACACCGGCCAGTAAGTTTCGAGCCTGACCCGCAGATAACCCAACTGATTCAGTTCCAGGGCCACGCCCGCGCTCATCAGCACGAAGCCCCACGGATTCCGCCCGCCCTGAACAATGTTGAGCAGCCCGACAAAGAAGAAAACCAGCGCCCAAAAATTGAACCAGTGGTGGATCACTCCCATCTGATTCAGCAGCAGCAGGATTCCCACCACAACTAACAAGCCGCCGCTCATCAGTGCGGAACTGATGCCATCGTTCTTGCAGCTCATTGTTCGCCTCCCTCGTTCTGGCGCTGCCTGCCCGATTCCGTTCTCGCCGCATCCTGGTCTGCCAGCAGGAGGATAGCTCCCACGGCTACCAACAGCACGGGGGTCGAGTGGAGAATTGCCGGAAAAAAAAGATTACCGGTCCGCACGAGGGACCCAAGTTTATCAAAGAGGAACGGCGCGCCCGCCACCGCCATCACCGCCGCAAGTAGCGTCGCTTCCCACCGGGCTGGTTGTCTGTTGCTTGCCATCGCTATTTCTCCTGCCAGGACTTCTGTCGTCCTGAAGGCAAAATAGTCCCACTAGGCTGAACTGTCCCGCTCCTTTCGGTGAATAGTGGTTACCCACCGGCGAATGGCGGTTCTGGGCGGGGACTCCCGCATCATCCTCCAACTGCTTTCCAATCAGCAGATCCAGAACCGGGTGCCTGAAGTCACCAGTTACCAGAGGCCCGGTTTCCCCTTACCAATAGGCCACGACCCCTACGGAAACGGGCCATGTACGTGCGATTACCATTCCCCTAAGCTGCCATTGTTCCCCCAATCGGGGCCCGGAGACCAAATGAAAGCCCTTCTCGCTCTTCTGCTGCTGACCGTGACCGCGGCGGCACAAAACTTTGTAGCGCCCAGCTCTCCGCTTCCCGACGCGCCCAGCCAGCACCGTTTTTGGACACTCGAAACCAAAATTAACACCGGGATTCTCGCCGGCCTGGTCGCGACCGACGCCTTCACTACTCAGCGCGGCCTCGATCAGGGCTATCGCGAAGCCAATCCCATCATGCGTCCCTTTGTCACGCGCGGCCTCGGCGGACAGGCCGCTGGATCAGCCTTAGGCTTCGGAGCCGGCCTCGGCACCGTGTACCTTCTGCACAAGACACACCATCACAAAGCCGAACGCATCGCGTTGAGATTGATGGTCGGCGTCGAAGGCGCCGTAGTAGCCAACAACTTCTTCACAACTCGATAGGTTAAGAGAGTGTGGGGCGGGCGCCCTCGCCGGCCGCCTGTGACGTTGCTCGTGATGTTATTTTTTGACATCTTCTTGTACAACCGGGGCTGCGGAAACCGACACCTCGTCTCCATCCCGCAGCCCCTTCTTTTTTCCCCAGCGCCGTCTCTCCCTACCCGTCCGCAAGCTATAATTTCAGCAAGGAATTTGTTCTACGCTGGCTAGCTTCGGAGTAGCGAAAGTTTTACCGGATGATTCGGAACCCCCAGCCGCTTGCGTGCATCTTTATTGAGTTAGCCAAGACTGGTTAGCCAAGGAGCCTTCATGGCCATTCAGCAGACCGAGAAAATCTGGCACAACGGCAAGTTCATCCCCTGGGACGATGCCACTCTGCACGTAATGTCACACGTGGTGAACTACGGCTCCTCGGTTTTCGAAGGGATTCGTTGCTACGCGCTGCCCGCCGGTCCGGCCATCTTTCGCGCCCAAGAACACATGCAGCGGCTGCTCGACTCCGCTCGCATCTATCGCATTGACGTGGACTTTACCCGCGACGAACTCATCCGCGGCCTGGTCGAGCTCATCAAGAGTAACGGCGTGTGGCCGTGCTACATCCGCCCCATCGTTCTTCGCGGATACGGCGAAGCCGGCGTCAACCCCTTCAACTCGCCCACCGAGGTCTACATTTGTAACTACCCGTGGGGCAAGTATCTTGGTACCGACTCCGCCCAGGGCGTCGACGTCTGCATTTCTTCCTGGACCCGCATCGCTCCCAACACGCTACCCGCAATGGCCAAGTCCGGCGCGAATTACATGAACTCGCAGCTCATCAAGATGGAAGCCATCATCAACGGTTACGCCGAAGGCATCGCCCTCGACGTCAACGGCTACGTAAGCGAAGGTTCCGGCGAGAACCTGTTCGTGGTCCGCAACGGCGTCCTGCAGACCGCGCCGCTCGGAAACTCCGTGCTTCCCGGCATCACTCGCGATTCCGTTCTTCAGATCGCCCGTGACCTCGGTATCAAAATCGCCGAGCAGCAGATCCCGCGCGAATCGCTCTACATCGCCGACGAAGTTTTCTTCACCGGCACCGCCGCCGAAGTCACGGCAATCCGCTCAGTCGACAAGATCAGCGTGGGCAAAGGCGTAGTCGGCCCGATCACAAAGTCGATCCAACAGGAGTTTTACGGCATAGTCCGCGGCGAGAAAGCTGATCGCTACAACTGGCTAACCCCAGTCCCGGTAGGATCGAAGCAGCCCGTAGGCGTCTGATCATGATCGTGTGGCGCGGGATCGTGTGGCGGGGGCGCCCCGCCCCCGGCTGTTGCTTGACTCTGTAGCGCCGATACCTAGCCGGTTGTCCGAATGGGCGCCCTTCCCCATAATTAGTTGTGCTCTGGCTTCTGATTGCCGGCCTCGTCCCTTCGCCTGCTCCGGCGGAAGCCATGCCGCCCGCGGTCTGTCGGCGAGCGTGTCCGATCCTCACCCGCCAAACGGTATCGCCAAGTCTTTACGCTGCGGCTGATGTCGAGACGTTCGTAACCGGTAGATGGGCCACCACGATTGTGCCCTTGCCATCGGACCTGATTTCCAGGTTGCCGCCCAACTGCCGCAATCGTTCGCGCATGCCTCGAATTCCAACTCCGGGAGTACCAGTGGAGGCCAACTCAACTTGCTTTTCCGGCGTCATCCCTTTACCTCGATCCTCGACTTCCACTCGAACGTCATCGTCGGAGCGAGAGATTCGCACCTTGGCCAGTTTACTTCCCGAATGGCGATGAATGTTCGTAAGAGACTCCTGCACCATGCGAAAGATGGTGGTTTCTGATTCCTGCGACAGACGGTCGAAATCTTCGGGGAGATCCAGGACGACCTGGATTTTGCTGCGTTGCGCGAATCCTTCGATATACCAGCGAAGAGCTGAGGCGAGTCCTGCCTCGTCAAGCAGCGGAGGATGAAGTAGGTGGGAAATCGTACGCACTTCCTTGGTCATTTCTTCGACCAGCGCTTCACTATCCGCGAGAGCCCCGGCAGTCTTCCTTAGTCGTTCAATATCGGTTCGAACCGCAGTCAGGTTCATAGTCAGAGCCGCTAACGTCTGTCCAACGCTGTCGTGTAACTCGCGAGCGATCCGCCGTCGCTCATCATCCTGCATTTGGAGCAGCCGCGCCGAAAGATGACGCAGACCTTGATTGGCGACGTTAAGCTCCGCCGTACGTTCCGTCACTCGCTCTTCCAGTTCTCCTTGCGCTTTTAACAACCTTACTTGATGGCGTCGAAGCGCTTCTCCCAGAGCGATGACCACCGTGGAAGCAACCAGGAATTCAAGAATGCCGACAACCTCAGCTACGCTCAGCACTTGAAAAGAATGCGTGACTGGAATAAACCAGAACTTCGCAGCCAAGAGAGCGAGCATCGCGCTCAAGATCGACGGTCCAACACCGCAGTACATCGCGGAAAAGGCCACCACTGGAAACAATGCGACGAATGGCGTGTAGTCGCCGAGAAAAAGAGTCGTGAGGCGATGGATCAGCAATGCCACCGCCGTTACCGACAGCGCGAGCGCGTAACGGCTCCAGGTGTTCTTCGAGATTCGGGCAAAAAGCGAAGTCTTGGTCGCCATGGTCGCACACCACTCTTTGCGTTTCGCTTGTCGTGTCGCCGAAACCCTTGAGTTTGGAGCTCGCGACGCAAAGACAACGTGAACCATAGAATGCTACAACACGGCAGACTTTTGGGGAAAATCTGTTGTACAAGGTTTTGGTAGGCCACTAAGTGCTTATCCCACATGGGCATAGCGACACCCTTAGGGATAGCCACAGCCGACTCGCCGCCCCTGCACGGGTTTTAGCCCAGACAAAACCTGGCTCGCGGATCCTGCTACCCAGCCTTGGTGCGCTCAAACAACCAAGGCTCGGAACGAAAGGAGCCGACCTGATTATCTATTGAGTATTGAATAATATAGTGACATTCGTGAGATTTCGTGCTACTCTGCGGTTATGGGAAACCCTGCGGGAGTGCGGCGAGATTTCCAGAAGTTAGAGGAGCGGCGGTTGTTGGGGGCTCGGCTGTTGCGCCAAGGA
>JBKPCG010000074.1:0-10908 GCA_046727255.1 Acidobacteriota bacterium
GTTCAAACACTTCGAGCGCCTGGAGGCTTTTCTCGACTGCCTCTCTTGCCGTGGCGAGGTCCTCGATGGTAGAGCTGATGAAGACGATGTATCGACTCATGTATGGCCCGCGCACTATCCGCCAGGCGATTCTTTAAGGTCTCCAAATCTATCACTGAGTTGAAGTGGAGTTCGAGCATGTCAGGCAAGGTACGCGGCACCCGGCGCAGTCTGCAGGTGTTTCATAGCGCTCGATCCCGCCGCTAGCCCCTGCTAGCCCACCCTAATCCCACGCGCGCGCGCCCCGGCCCGCCTACCCAGCTAGCGAGCGCGCCGGGCCGCCGTCCTGGGTGGTGGGGGGGTGTAGCTGAATTTTTCCCGAAGTGTACTACCCCGTCAAACGGAAGAGCTGTAGCGCCGGCATCTTGCCCTCGCAGGTGGGGGCGGGGACGCCCCCACGACAGCCGCCGGGACGGCGGGGCTACGATGGTGCGATTGCTACTTTGCGGTTTCTTCGGTGGCCGTCGGCGTTTTCGCAACCACCTGTTCCTGCTCAACCGGTTGAATTTTCACGCTCGCCAGGATCTTTTCCAACTTGGCGAAGACATCATCAGGGTTAACCGGCTCAACGCCATCCTCCGTGCCGTATCCGGCTGTGCCGAGGCCAAGTACGAATTCGTAGCACGCGCCATTTTCGTAGCGATGGTAGTACTGGGTTTCGCCCTGCTTTATGGCGTCGCCGGCGAAGTTGGAGGTCTTCTCCATGTCGGTGGATCCGACCCGCAGCTGTTCCGCGTCGATCGGCTCGCCGTCAGCGTTACTCGCGTCCACGAAGGCGAACTCTGAGCATTCTTTTTCGGAGAGGCTGCGATTCACATTTACGTGGAAGAACGCCGTGGTGAAGTCGGTGCCGGGATAAGTAGTCGGCGGCACTGCGACCATGGCGACTGAGGCTCCGCCAGGTTGCACGAAGTTCATGGGCACAGGGCCGAGGCCCTCAATTGCCGGTTGGATCTTGTCACCCGAGGCAAGTTCATACTTCCGTGGATAGCTGAACGACACGCCGGTCTTGGGATCACTGTAAGTCACGATCGCAGCGGGCCGTTTCTTACGCGTCTTCTTTTTCGCGACGGGCACGGCTGGCGCGGGAGTAGCCATGGGCGTGGGGGCCGCCGCGGCAGTTGAAGTTTGCGTGTCCGGGCTAGAAATGCCGACCAGCGCGGGCTTGGGCGACTGCTTCGAGCACGCGCTGAGCGCGATCAAGATCCCGAGGATTACGAACCCGGCGATCATCGCGATCTTCTGCTGGCGCGACCAGGATGAAAGCGTCGCACCGGAATTGTTGCTGTTGGTCTTGTGGGGGGATTTCTCAAAGTTCGTCATATTTCACCTCCGCTGCTAACGCAGTCGCAAGTGATATGGCAGGACAACAGCCAAGTACGGGCGCATTGAAGCAATGAGACTTACGAGCACAAACGGCGCCGGACACCGCGTTTCAGCAAACACGCTGTGTCGCCGAAGACACGCCGTCAGGCTGCCGGACAGCTTGTGGTTAGAATGCCGATGTGAGTCCCGCTTCGACTTCTTATCGCGGACGCTTGGCGCCCTCGCCGACCGGACTGCTCCACATCGGACATGCGCGGACGTTTTGGATTGCGGCGCAGCGGGCGATCGAGCGTCAGGGCACGCTAATACTTCGCAACGAGGATCTCGATCTACAGCGCTCGCGGCCGGAGTTTGCAGCCGCCATGATCGAGGACCTGCAGTGGCTGGGTATCCGCTGGAGTGAAGGACCGGATTGCGGCGGTCCATACGCTCCGTATTCGCAGAGCGAGCGCAGGGCCTTTTATCTTGACGCTTGGCGGCGATTGCGCGATGGCGGCTTCATTTATCCGTGCACATGCTCGCGCAAGGACTTGGCACAGGCGGCGAGTGCGCCCAACGACGCCGCCGAAGAACCCATTTATCCTGGACGATGCCGCGGGCGCATCGACGCTTTCCAATTCGCGGATCCAGCCGGAGTCAACTGGCGCTTTTGCCTGCAGGAGGGCGATGAGATCCCATTCGCCGATCTGAATCTGGGCCCGGAGAGATATGTCGCAGGGCGCGACTTCGGCGACTTCCTGGTGTGGCGGCGCGACGACGTTCCAGCCTACCAACTCGCAGTCGTCGTGGACGACGCAGCCATGCGGATTACCGAAGTCGTGCGTGGCGCTGATCTGCTTAAGTCCACTGCGCGACAACTGCTGTTGATCCGGGCGCTTGGATATTCCACTCCGACCTACTTTCATTGCGAACTGGTGCTCGACCAGTCGGGAGCACGTTTGGCCAAGCGGCACGATGCACTCAGCATCCGCCACTTGCGGGAGAGCGGGATGTTGGCCAAGCAGGTGATCGAGATGGCCCGCCAGTCCTGAGCACTGCCGCCTATGTCTCGGCGGTATAGGTATCAGGCTTCTCGCCGGATCCCGGCAGACTTGCATCCCACGACCTCATCGGTCGATCCTATGAGCGTGACCTCCGATAGAATTTTTCTTACTGCAGAATGGCGCAACCTCGCCATGCTGAACTATGAAGTGGACGCCGGTCTGCTTGTGCCATTCGTGCCTGCTGGAACCGAACTCGATCGCTGGAATGGAAAGGTTTTTGTCAGCCTGGTTGGATTTCGTTTCCTCAAAACGAAAGTGTTCGGTCTCACAATTCCGTTTCATTCGAATTTTGATGAAGTGAATCTGCGGTTCTACGTGCGCCGCCGGGAGGGCGACGAAGTCCGGAGAGGAGTCGTCTTTATAAGGGAGATTGTTCCCCGCCGAGCGATTGCCTTAGTGGCGCGCACTTTCTACAACGAAAACTACATCGCCTTGCCGATGGCGCACGAGATTCGCTCGACCGACGACAACGGACTGGCGGTGGCGTATCGCTGGCGAACCGGGGCTGGATGGAGCGCGATCAGGCTTGAGACACAGGGCAAATCCGAGCTCGCTAGCGACGGCTCTCATGAGCAGTTCATTACCGAACACTATTGGGGCTACGCCGCTCAACCGGACGGTGGCTGCGTGGAATATCGGGTAACGCATCCGGCATGGAGGGTCTGGTCTGCGCGGCGCGCGGAATTTGAGGGCGATGTCGAGGAACTGTATGGAAAGGAATTCGCTGCCGTATTGCGCGGCAAGCAAGCCTCCGCTCTTTTGGCCGAAGGATCCCCGGTCACCGTGATGCGGGGGCGGAGGCTGTGAGCATGGTTAAGCTGAGCATCCGACCTTGGCCCCTAAAGGGGCTGCTGTTGATGCCGCCTAGCGGCATCGCTGAAGCGATGCCCGGATACAAGTCTCCCGTGCAAAGGCCAGACCCTTGTCAGATCTGGCCTCATGAACAAGTGATGACTGAAATGACCGAATAGTTTTTAGAACAACGCCGTCGCTCTCCGTTTCCAGGTCTTACCTTTTTCCTTCGCGATGTTCTCCATGTCATTGACGTAGGCGCCGGCTTGCGTCAGAACGTGGTGCAGGTCATTGCCGACGCTGATGAAGGTGAAGCCTTTCTCGAGAAACTCTCCGACGCGCGAGGTGCCGAACAGGAAAATTCCAAGTATGACGTTGTTCTTGCGCGCTTGGTCGACCAGTTTCTGCGTCGCCGCACCCAGTTCGGGCGACGTGTACATATGAGGGAATTCGTACTTGTTGTAGAGGCCCATCGACATGCAGAGATCGTTCTGGCCGAGGAAGAGAATGTCGACACCCGGGACGGATGCGATCTCGACGATGTTTTCGATGCAGGACGCGGTCTCAACCTGGAGTGCGATGATGCCTTCGTTATTCCAGGCGCCTGCATAGCCGAGCAGTCCAGCTTTGTTCATGCTGCGCTGCGGGAAATAAACCGAGCGCGTGCCGACCGTCGGATACTTGGTGCAGCTAATGGCCTGGCGTGCTTCTTCGGCGGTGTTGATGTAGGGGACAAGAAGGCCGTCCGCACCGAGATCGAGCGCCTGTTGAATGCCGGGGCGGTCGTCGTATCCGCCGACGCGCACCATGGACTTGGCGCCGCCGTTCGCGATGCCGCTTAACATCGCCGAAAGCTTTTCGTAATTCATGGGACCGTGCTGGGTATCCACCAGCAGCCAGTCGTAGCCGCTGTGGGCGAGTTGCTCGGCGACCGTTGGGCTATGCGCATTGAGGAACAGACCCATTTTGGGGGTTCCGGCGCGCAATTGCTTCTTGAACTCTCCGCCACTGAGCGCGGCATCGGGCATAAACATCCTCCTGAATTGCGTCGAAACGAGTGCGTTGAAAAATGGGTATCAGTGTATCGAAGGCACTGCGCGCGCGGCTAGGCGGGACATCACTTTTTTCGCGGCGATATGACTAGAGGGCAGGCGAGGTCAGAGTGAACCATTGCAGAAGGCAGAAGTCAGATTGTAGAAGTAAAAGGCCTCGATGCGACATAACCGCAACCTCAGATTTTAGCGGCGTCGCTTGCACCAAAAGTTCTTACTTCTGCAATCTGACTTCTGCCTTCTGCAATGGTTTACCTCTGACCTGTAACCTCGGTTCCTCGCCCGGGGCAAAAGCCGCTTCCCATGCCGGGTCCGCGGCCCGATTCGCCCAGATTGGAACGCCGCGGCCCGAAAAAGCGTCGTTTTTGGCCGGTTTTTAGGGGGTACCTCACAAAAAACCGCATAAAATCTGCATAAAACGCTATTTTTCCACAGCCTGAGTGCGCTAAGATGCAGTGGTTCCGCAAGAAAATCTCGTCTGTCCCCCAAGGAGGACTCATGGCATCTGGTATGACCAAGACCCAACTGACCCGTCATCTCGCCGAGAAACTCGGCTCCAACAACAAGACCGCCGCAACTTTTCTCGAGCACCTCGCTGACACCGCAATCAAAGAGACCAAGAAGAACGGCGTGTTCGTCGTTCCCGGCCTGGGCCGTTTGGTGAAGGCGCATCGCAAAGCCCGCATGGGACGCAATCCGCAAACCGGCGAACCAATCCAGATCAAAGCCAAGACCGTCGTGAAATTCCGCGTGGCCAAGGCCGCGAAGGACTCAATCGCCCCCAAAGGGAAATAATTTGGTGTGAGTCGGACACTCCCTTCGGCTTCGCTCAGGGCAGGCTTTGTCCGACAAAACTTGACAGAGAGAAGGCTGGCCGCGCGCCGGCCTTTTTGTTTGTGCGGATGCGGCGGGCGGGACGCCCGCCGGACAGCCGGCGAGACGCCGGCGCTACGGTTGGACTTCCAGGTTGATCAAACGCGCCTGGATCTTGCCGACGTTGATCTCCAGTACCCCCAGACTCATCGGCAAATGAAACCGCTGCGGTCCTGCGCTGCCGGGATTAAAAAAGAGCACGCCGTTCTTCTCTTCGATTTT
Source organism: Acidobacteriota bacterium (assembly GCA_046727255.1). Lineage (GTDB taxonomy): Bacteria > Acidobacteriota > Terriglobia > Terriglobales > Acidobacteriaceae > Acidiflorens. The sequence goes on from JBKPCG010000074.1 coordinate 5,348, forward strand.
CGGTTGATGGCTGTGGCCGTAAATCACTACGCGAATTCCGGCGGCTTCGGGTTTCAGGTCGAGCTGGCCGAGGTCGTGGATCAGGTAGATCGAGAGACCCTCGATTTCAACCAACTCGGTTTCGGGCAGCGCCGCTGCCCACGGGCCCCGATCCACATTGCCGCGCACGGCGGTTACGGGGGCGAGTTCGCACAGACGGTCGAGAATTCCGGGATCGCCTACGTCTCCGGCGTGCAAAACCCGGTCGGAGCCGCGTAGGGCGGCGATGGCTTCGGGCCGCAGCAGGCTGTGGGTGTCGGAGATGACGCCGATTCTCATGCGTTTCTCGCAAGGTAGATGCCCACTACTCGCCTCCCTGGTCGAGATTCATCACAAATTTATCGTGATCAGGTCACTGACTCGTCGCGGTCAGGCCTTCTATACTGCACGAGACGGATATCATGCCGGAATCATCGCCAAATCTGCTCGATCCACTTCACCGGTACTGGGGATATCACGAATTTCGTCCCAAGCAGGAAAGTATCATCCGCAGCCTTCTGGCGGGGCGCGATACTTGTGTCGTGATGCCGACTGGGGGCGGCAAATCACTGTGCTACCAGCTTCCGGCGGTGGTTTCCGGCAAAACGACGATAGTGGTTTCTCCTCTGATCGCGCTCATGCAGGACCAAGCGGCGCAGCTGGCGCAGATGGGGATTCCGGCGGCGGCGGTCAACAGTTTCCAGACTTCGTCCGAACATAGCAAGATTATGGTCAATGCGAAGCGAGGCGACTATCGCCTGCTGTATTTGTCGCCGGAGCGCTTGGCCCGGCAGGATACTTTCGACTGGCTGAGCCGGATTCCAGTGGGATTTTTCGCGGTCGACGAGGCGCATTGTATTTCGGAGTGGGGACACGAGTTCCGTCCGGACTACCGACAGTTGAGCCGGCTGCGCACGCGCTTTCCGAATGTGCCGATCGCCGGCTTCACGGCGAGCGCGACCAAGCAGGTGCGCCACGACATTCTGAAACAGCTGCAGCTGCGCACTCCCGACCTCTATATCGCCAGTTTCCACCGAGAGAATCTGCGCTACATCACGCGCGAATGCGAGTCGAACACTCAAATGGATCTGCTGCTGCGCGCGCTGCGGCATTACACGGAGGGCAGTGTGATTGTCTACGCGCCGACGATTGCTCGCGTAGAGGAAACAGTCGAGCGCCTGCAGGATGAAGGCATCGTGGCGGTTCCCTATCACGCCAAGATGGAGACGCCGCTGCGCCGTCAGAACCAGGAACGCTGGATGTCGGACGAAGTGCGCGTGCTGGTCGGCACCATTGCTTTTGGGCTGGGCATCAACAAGCCTGCGGTGCGTGCCGTGATTCATCTTTCCCTGCCCAAATCGATTGAGCAGTATTACCAGGAGGCGGGACGCGCGGGAAGGGACGGTCGGCCAGCGGATTGTGTCCTGCTCTGGCAGAAACGGGACCACGTGTTGCTGGAATATTTCATCGGGAAGATTTCCGATGAGGCAGAGCGCGAGCGCTCGTGGGAGCGAAAACGCGTGCTTGCCCGGTTCGTCGATTCGCGGAACTGCCGTCATCGGCAAATTTGTCTACACTTCGGAGAAACACCGATTTGGCAACGTTGCGCCAGTTGCGACAACTGCGGAGCTGCGCCGGAATGGCTGACGGAAAAGCAGGCGGAGAAGAAGGATCTTCCGGTCGGAATGCCTCCGCCGAAACGAAAGATTTCTTTGCCGCGTCCCGCACCAGAGCGATTGCGACCCGTTGAGGCGCTCGCCCAATATGATCTTGGGCTGGTGGAGAATCTGCGCGAGTGGCGGCGGAACATGGCGCGTAAACAGAAAGTTCCCGCTTTCGTGGTGTTGCATGACAGCACGCTCGAAGAATTGTGCCGCCGGCGGCCAACGACGTTGGCGGGACTTCGCCAAGTCCCTGGCATCGGCGAGCGAAGAGCCGAGGTCTACGGAGCCGCGATCCTTCAGGTATTGCGGAACTTCGGCGCCGGAATGCGAGCGGTGGCGCCGGGAGGGAAGGAACCGTCCCCGGCGGACCAAACTCTTGCGCTGCTCAAACAGGGCGCCAGCTTTGAAGAGATCGCGCGGGCTCGCGACCGGCAGGTGTCGACGGTCGTCTGCACAGTCGCGAATCTGATCGAAAGCGGGAGGATAGAACTGAATCCGGCATGGGTATCACCCGGCGCTCAGCCCCACATCGAGACGGCCTGCGGCAAAATGGGCGTCGTGCGGCTGGCGGAGATCAAGGCTAGCGTACCCCTTTTCGTCAGTTACGATGACGTCCGCTTAGTCGTGGCGAACGTGCGCGCGCAGCGGCGGATGGGCGAGAAGAGCGCGTAAGCGTTGCCGATTTCTATCTTTTAACTCACGGCGAAAAGATTAAAAAACGGGGGCGTCTCCGCCCCCCCCACCTGCTAGGGCAAGATGCCGGCGCTACAGCCAGCAAAGCCTGCCCTGAGCGAAGCCGAAGGGATGCCGGCGCTACGAAAATCCCGTTTCGCCTCGACTACAGCGAGTTCAGGAAGGTGATCAGTTGGTTTCGCTGCTGATCCGTGAGGTTGGCGAATCTCCTAGCCGTGTCGATGGCCTCGCCGTTCTGGCGAAGGATTGCATCGGTGCGTGACGTCGAAAGTCCGTCATGCATCAGGCGATCGCGAGTTCGCATACCCCAAAGAGGCGCGGTTCGCATTTTGTTGGCGGTATCTTGGGGGCCGTTCTGCACGATTCCATCGCCCGTCCCGATGTTGTGGAGCAGGAAATCGCTGAAGGGATGGATGACCTTGTTTCCGAGAGCATCCGGAACGGTGAAAGTGCCTCCATTCAGCACCGTTCCTGTCGGGACGGTAGTGATGGAAGCGACGTGACAGGTGGAGCAACCGACCTTGAAGAAGATCTGTTGACCCGCCTGCGCGTCGGGAGTTGCGAGCAGAGTGGCATCGATCGGGGGGCTTTGGTGGTCCGCATGAACGTGGCAAATTGGTCGACGTCGTTATCCACGTCCTCGGGATCGGTGGTTGTCTTGCAGACGGCAGTGGAGTCCGTCGGGTTAAGCCGGCTGGTAATGCCTTGTTCGTTCACGTAGGCGTCACCAGCGAACGAAAGCAAGCTGGCCTGCTGGTCTTTCCATCCAAAGCGGCCCACTCGAGTTGTTCCAGCGGCTTCTGCGATCGGCACGAGGATGAATTCTCCCCTGATCCGGCCACCGCTCTGCCCAGGTTGGGCGGCCGAGATGGCTTTGAGCGTGTTGTCATCGATTGCTTCCAAAAAACCGTCCCCGAGAACATTCAGAGACATGCGGAAGGTCCGAATGTTTTCACCGCCCGGCGCCCGTTCCTGCGCTTCCGCGCAGATTGCGCGATCGTTGAGTAACGAACGATTCGCGACTACCGTTTGACCCCGATTGATCGCGATGCTCGGACTGACGAAGTTGCCGTTGCGGTCGCGGTGGCCGAGTCGGAACTCAGCGATCTGGCTTCCGCCGCCGGTCACTGGATTCTGATGGCATTCCGCGCATGACCGTGCGTTGTAGATTGGCCCGAGTCCCTTGTCGACTCCATCTTCCTCTTCAAAAACAGCCTGTGTAGCGCCAAAGGTGGCATCGTCCACCAGACCGTTGCCTTTACTTTGGCTACCCGGATTTGCGCTGAGGGTCGGTGTGTCGAATCCGGCGGGCGCTTCGTTTCCTTGTTGTGAGAGTAGTTGCGTGACAGCGGCAGGCAGTATTACGAGCGCGGCCACCAGAAGTGGTGCGGTAAATCATTTGCATGTTTTCATTGTCTGTCTCCATGCCGGGGGAGGACATGTCCCCGCGCAGGGATGTCCCTGCGAAGGACTTGCGTTGTTATGGCAGGGAAGGAGCGGTCCAAGCATCCCGTCCCTTGTTCGGTTTAAGCCACCCGAGAGGCAAACAAATCCTTACAAGACTGGAGACGGGTTTCGTCGCAAGCCAAGGACAGTGTTGCCTTTTGAGTTCGTTTAGGCGGCACTCTATGCACAACCGGGACGCCGGTCAAGAGGCTGGAAGTGCATTCGCATATGTGAAAGAGGCCGCCGGACGCGCGGTTTGGGACGATCTGCCTGGATGACCGAGCGGCCCATGGGGCGAGAGAAATCGGCCAAGAGTGAAGTAGCGGGCACCCGCACGATGTCTCGCGCAGCGGCGGGTTCCATTACACAGTCAATAATTGTGCAATCTAATGACACGGCGTTGACACTCTGCGATTCCCACCGCCATAGCATTCCACGATTGGCAATCCCCCGGGGAATTTGTCGTTCCAGCCTGCATACATCAGGTCGTGATTCGCTGCTCCCTGAGCTGATGCGCCACACACTAAGGAGGATTTTGCATGCGACGTTGTAGTCTCACTCTCACCGTTTGCCTTGGGATCGCACTGGTACTGGGATCCGTGCCGGCCTTGGCGCAGTATCAACTTACCAATCTGGTTTCCAATCAGGTGGGGACGGCAAAACACACCGATCCGCTGATTGTGAACGCATGGGGACTGGTCCATGCTGCGGGCAGTCCTTTCTGGGTTGCGGATAATGGCTCGGGCTGGTCGACGCTTTACAACGGGGCTGGCAAGGCCAAGAGTCTGAGGGTGCTGATTCCGTCCACTGTGAACGGGCCGGGTTCACCGACCGGAATTGTGTTTAACGGATCGTCGGACTTCCAATTCCAGGGCTGGGCGGCGCTCTTTATGTTCGCCACTCTGGACGGAACCATCAGCGCCTGGGCGCCGCAGGTTGACCTTAATCAGGCCTTTATTCAGGTTAACAACTCGGCTTCAGGAGCCGTCTACACGGGCCTGGCGATCAGCAGCAAAGCTTCCGGGAATCGGCTGTTTGCCGCCGATGTCGTGAACAACAAGGTGGACGTGTACGACGCGACATTCAATCATGTCACCTCGTTCACCGACAGCGGTCTTCCGGCGGGTTTCACGCCGTTCGGCATTCAGGACATTAACGGCGTGGTCTATGTTGCGTTTGCCGATTCGAGCGGAGGGCGGGGTGGTTTCATCGACACTTTCGACGAGAATGGTACGCTCCTGAAGCGGCTCGTTCAGGGTGGGCGGCTCAACCAGCCCTGGGGCATTGCGGTTGCTCCCGTGGACTTTGGACCGCTAAGCAACACTCTACTGGTTTCGAACAACACCAACACCGGTACCATCAACGCATACAACCCCCTGACCGGGCAATTTGTGGGGACGGTCAAGGATACGAATGGCAAGCCGATCGTTATCGATCAGCTTTGGGGGATTGAGTTCGGCGGCGGCACCGCCAACAACGGCCGGAAGAATCAGCTCTTCTTTACCGCTGGGCCCAGCAACAATCTGGCGGGAACATTTGGGGTGATCGCACTCCAGTAGTTAATACAGCGTTGAAAAGATCCAAGAAAGCCGCCCACAACAGACCGTTACGAAATTCGATTCGATTCAGACTACGATGCCCCTCGGATGAGGGGCATCGCATTTTGGAATGCTGATTGGTTCCGATTTAGGTGTTTCGGTGCGGGAGGGAAGGATTAGACGATACTGAAACTAGCTTTGA
>JBKPCG010000075.1:0-8815 GCA_046727255.1 Acidobacteriota bacterium
GTATACGGCAGACCAATCGACGCTATTTCGCGCTCTGCTATGCAGGAAGTTAACGTGCTCGCCCTGCTGGGCGACTTCGGCGATCAGTGTCGTACGATCGGCGCTCCGCCATTCACGATTAACAGCGCAAATCCAGGCGAAACTAATCAAGTAATTTAACGGGATTGATTTGGCGAAACTCTTATCCTATAGCGGCAAAATCCAGTTTCTGGTGTAGGCTCAATGAGCTTCTACGCCAGCCATTATTTTGAAGAACAGCCTACGAAATTCAATGATCGCCAAAAGTCGAGCCAAACTTGGGAAACCGGCCACCTCCAGGCGGCGGAAACGATCGATTCGTGGCAAGCAAGTTAAGCGGCCACGCATCAGTGTCATAATTCCGACATTCAATCGCGCCGCCATGCTCAGCGCGACTCTTGAGAGCTTCGTGGCCCAAAATCTGCCAACGGACCAGTACGAGGTCCTTGTGGTTGACGATGGATCGGAAGATGCCACCCCGGAAGTATGTCGGGATTTTGCGGCGCGAATGCAACTACAGTATTTGCATATCGATAACTCCGGCACATCGGCCGCGAAGAACACTGGCATTCTAGCATCCCAAGGCAGAATTTTGCTTTTTTTCGATGATGACGATATCGCCGATCATCATTTGCTCGAAGAACATCTAAAAGCCCACAAACAGCATCGGGCAGAGAACGTAGCCGTCCTCGGGTACACGACATGGGGACCGACGGTCTCGGTCACACCGTTAATGCGGTACGTCACAGATATTGGCCGCTTCCTTTTTGCCTATGGTGATCTCGAGGACGGCCAAATGCTCGACTTTACCTATCTTTGGGCCGGCCGCTGTTCGTGTAAACGGTCGTTTCTCGCTAAACATGGAGTCTTTAATCGGCAGTTTCGAGCTCCGGGGATCGAGGACATCGAATTAGGATACCGTCTATCGAGGTTCGGGTTGCGTGTGGTCTTTGACCGCGCTGCTATAAGCTATATGACAAGAGCGCTTAACTTCGATGAATTTTGCAAGCGCTCTGAGCGGCAGGGCGAGGCTCTTTTTCTGTTTAGCCGATTGCACGACGACCCGGTCGTGCAACAATATTGCCAACTCGCCGATCCGTTTATCGAAAACCATGCCGTCGACGTGGATCCGGAGACCAGGTGGCCGGAGGTCGCAGCTTTATTCCAAGAAAAAGTTGATGAGGCCCGCCGGGTCGAGCGACTACTCGCGTGGGGAATCGAACCTGAAGTAAGTTTAAAAAACTCAGCCGCTGCTTCGAGAAGCTCATCGCAAGCGGAGGCCTATCGGCTCCAGATGCACGAACTGTTTGCATCGCTTCAGAACAGCTTGATCGAATCAGAGCAGCGAGCTGCAAAGTTAGCCGAATTGACAGAACAAGAGGTGGCGCTGAAAGAGGCCGTCCGCGAAGTATCGGATTTGCTGCGTCAAACCAAAACGGAATCCGCCGATCGTGCTTCGAAGCTGGCGCAACGAACGCTGCAGATTGCAAAACTGGAGCGGCATCTGAAAAGCCAGGAGCAGCGTTATACCGCCGAAATCGACGAGCATAAGGCACATCTTGCGAGCCAGGAGCAGCATTATACCGATGAGATAGCAGAGCTCAGGCAGCAGGTCGCTGAAGTCGAGGAACTGCGTGATCGCATCGTGCAAATGAATCGTCTTCTCCACAGTAGGAGCGTTAACCTGGCACAGGACGAGAGGTGCATCGTCGAACTAACAGACCGATTGCGCAAACAGCTTTGGGATACAAGAAGGCTTTCGCATCTGCTCGACGATGTTGAAAAGGCCGCCGCTCGTCTGCGTTCCTCGCGTCGCTGGAAATTCGCCAACCCAGGAACTGCAATCCAAGCAAAATTGTTCCCCGGCAAGGTGTCGCTGGGCTATGGGCATCTGGAAAAAATTGTGACCGCCTATTCGCAATGGCGCGCTTCCCACCCGGAAATCGCGAAGATAGAGGAAGAAATAAAGACGCTTCAATTCCCGACCATTCCGAGAGTCGCCGCGGTCGAGCCAGTCTCCGAAGCTCCAATCTCACAAGTCACGCCAGAGAATAAAGCTCCGGACATCCAACCTCCTGTTCCCCTTGTGCCCGTCGAATCAATCCGTTTTCCTGCACACGAGAAAGTTGAAGTTTCTATTATCATTCCGGTATTCAATCAATTTCAATTTACCCATGCCTGTCTTGCTTCGCTACTGGCCGTAGAAGAGCGAGCGCGCTTTGAGGTGATTGTAGTAGACGACTGCTCGACAGACGAGACGGCCGAGCTTGTCCCGACCATGAACGGCGTTGTATATCTGCGCAACGAGGCGAACTCCGGCTTCATCGTGTCTTGCAACCGCGGAGCGGAGAAGGCGCGCGGCGAGTATCTCTTTTTCCTGAACAATGACACCATCGTTAAGCCAGGCTGGCTTAGCGCCCTGCTCGACACGTTCACCGAGGAACCGAAAACGGGCATCGTCGGTTCAAAACTTGTTTATCCCGACGGTCGTTTACAGGAAGCGGGGGGGATCATATGGCGTGATGCTTCGGGATGGAATTACGGCAAATTCGATGATCCAGATAAGCCCGAGTACAATTTTCTTCGAGAAGTCGATTATTGCTCAGGAGCGGCGCTGATGATTCGCAAATCGCTCTTCGAGAAGCTCGGAGGTTTTGATACAAAATACGAACCTGCATATTACGAGGACACCGACTTATCGTTCAAAGTTCGCAAGGCCGGTTACAGAGTGTTTTATCAGCCGCTCAGCGAAATCATTCACTACGAAGGGATAACCGGCGGAACTGATCTCTCAACCGGCACAAAAAAACATCAAGCTATCAACCGCTCAACGTTCGCCGAAACGTGGGCTGTTGAGCTGATGACAAAACCAGCCGTTGGCGATTTGGCCTTTTTACGGCAGCCGCCGCCCGGGCGGAAAAACATTCTCGTGATCGACCACCATCTTCCCATGCCGGATCGGGATTCAGGATCGTTGCGGATGTTCCAAATCCTCAAGCTCCTCCGACAACAACTCGGCCATCGGGTCACCTTTATTCCCGATAATCTGGCGGACATTCCTCCGTATACCGACGAGCTGAAAAAACGCGGTATCGAAGTTGTCTATCACCCTTATGTTAAAAAAGTACGCGACTACCTCATTGCCCATGGCTCCGACTTCGATGCCGTAGTGTTAAGCCGGTGCGATTTTGCGCGGAAGCATATCGCGGATGTTCGGCTGTATGCACCGAAAAGCCGCATTATTTTTGACACTGTTGATCTTCATTTCCTGCGTGAGGACAGCGAGGCACGCTTAACCCAGGACCCGGAGGTGCGGCGGAAGGCGAAGGAGAAGCAGCAACTGGAGTATCAATTAATTGATCAAGCTGGTGAGACCTGGGTGGTGAGTCGCGCCGAGCAGCAGTTGCTCCAAGAGGAACGGCCCGACAAGTCCATCCAAGTGGTTTCAAACATCGTGGATATTCCCGGGTCAAGCACCCCTTTTGCCATGCGCCGGGACTGGCTTTTCATCGGCAGCTTCCAACACACGCCGAACATCGATGCCGTTCTCTTTTTCGTAGAGAAAATTTATCCCCTCGTAAGCGAGCGGCTCGGCGATGCCAAGTTTTATATCATCGGCGACAAAGCCCCACCCGAAGTAGTTGCGCTGGAGACTGAGAGAATTGTTGTAACTGGATTACAAACAGATATTCGGCCGTTTTTTGAGAGCGTAAAACTTTCCGTTGCACCGTTGCGTTATGGTGCAGGTGTAAAAGGCAAGATTAACCAGAGTATGGCCTTTGGTGTTCCGGTTGTCGCTACGTCGCTGGCGGTGGAGGGAATGGAGCTTACCGATCATGAGAACGTCCTCGTAGCAGATGAGGCACAAGATTTTGCGCGCGCTTTGATCCAGCTTTATGAATCCGAAGAACTTTGGAATCGATTGTCGAAAAACGCCATCGAAAAAACGAAGGCTATGTATTCCGTCTCCGCAGCGCGGAAGCGCTTGCGACATCTGTTTAGCGACAAGCACTTTGATCGGTTTCGGACATCGGAACTGAAAATGCTGACTGCCAAGCTAGGGCCAAGGAGCAATCGGCCCCGACAGAGAGTGTCTTAAACTTTCGCGACGAAAATGGCCCCTCCGGTCGAGGAAATGAGCAAACCGATTTTTATTGTAGGTTCAGGCCGATCGGGATCCACAATTCTCACATGGTGTCTTGGCCAGCATCCGAATATCATTCCCCAAGAAGAATCAGATTGGCTCGGACTTTTTGCTCTTGACGCCGCTGTTGCTTATGAACGCGGGACTGCACGCGGAGAGCGCGGACAGCTCAGCGCAAATTTCATCGAACGCGACGAATTTCTCTCCCGTTTCGGCCAGACCATTGACCAGCTGATTGTGGGCCATCGGAGAAAATTCGAGGATTTAAATCTCCGGCAGCAAATGGGCTGGTATCCGCCTCCTTTCAACATTTCCCGCGCTCCAAGCGAGGCGAAATCACGTTGGGTGGATGGAACGCCGGAATACGCCTTTTATATCTGCGGGCTGCGCAAACTTTTCCCGCAAGCCCTCTTCGTCCATCTGGTTCGAGACGTCACAGATGTAGTAAGCTCATTGCTCAATTTTTTTCCCGACGGTCGGCACCGGCTGGTCGCCAATGAGCAGGCCGCGTATGAATATTGGCTCCGCAAGGTCAACTGTTGCATCGAAGCGGAGCATGCATACGGTCCGGATATCGTTTATCGGATGCGCTATTCCGATTTGATTGATCAACCTGAATCCGCCATCCGTTCATTGCTCCAATTTCTCAGCGAACGCTATACTCGAGAGTGTTTAGAACCGCTCGCCCAGCGCATCAACAGCGCGAACGTACCTGCCGATTTCAATGCCCGCGATAGCGCGACGGATCCTTCTATTGTTAAACGGGCCCGCGAATTGAGCGATCAACTGCAGAACTCGCCCCAGCCACGGGAAATATCAGACGAGCTTGCCAAAAAAATGGAAATGGAATTTGATAACCAGGTAGAGTATTACCGCGATCTCCGAACGAGATACAGTGAAGCCCAATTGCTAATCGCAAAACTTCAAAAGGGAGGGAACGGGCCTGCTGCTGTGGTAAGCTGAGACAGCTTAAATACATTCTCATACCCAGCACTCTACGTGTTTACAACGCCGAAATACCGAAAGCCAGGCAATGCGTGAGGAACTCTACGGCGAAATTTTCGCAGCGGAGCAAGAACACTGGTGGTTTGTCGCCAGACACCGAATTGTTCTTCACGTGCTGGAACGATATTTGCCGCCGAACAGCGGAAGCCGATATAAAGTTGCCGACTTGGGATGTGGTTGTGGAATGATGCTTTCGCGGCTCTCTGAAAAATATGAGCCAGTCGGCTTGGATGGTTCCCGCCATGCGATTGAATTTGCACTCCGTCGCGGAGTAACGGTAAAACTAGGGGCTCTTCCAGATGATGTCCCTCTCGCGCGAGAAAGTTACGATGCGGTTTTGATGCTTGACGTCCTGGAACATCTGAAGCATGACCGCGCTTCTGTCGACGTGGCGGCAAGTCTGCTAAGACCCGGAGGGATCTTGGTCTGCACCGTGCCTGCTCATATGTGGCTCTGGACAAAATTCGACGAGGACCATCATCACTTTCGACGCTATTCCAAGAGGCAGTTCCGCTCCTTGTTTGACCAGCCTTCCATTCGGCTCGAATTATTGAGCCACCTGAACGCGATCCTGTTCGCGCCCGCGGCAATCTGGCGAATATTGGCAACAAAGGTCTTTGAAGGAGATCGCGCCAGGTACCTAAGATTGCCCCCTTTTAACTCTGTCCTTAGCTCGATTTTTGCCTTTGAACGTTTGCTGCTTGGCAAGGTGCCATTGCCTTTGGGCCTGAGCTTCATCGCAGTGGCACGAAAAACCAAGCATCCGCCATCCAAGTGACAGGGTTATTCGGTTCCGTTTTAACTTGAATTTCGCAACGATTGTCAGCTGTGGGGGGCAAGATTTTTTCAGTCGGTGACCCAATTGACTAACTCGCATTTTCCGTCAACTGAGTCTGGGGTCAGCGGTGGGCTAAAACGCCGATCTGAAAATGCACTGGTCTTGGTGCTATATGCCATTCTGACAATAGCAATGACTTCCCCGACTGTGTTCTTGCTTCGCACTAAGGTTATCGGAGGGCCAGAGGACAATTTTCATTTTCTTTGGGAGCTTTGGTACGTCGCACACGCTCTCTTCGATCTTCATAAGTCGCCTTTCTTCGATCCGGACGTATTCGTTCCATTTGGGTACAGCTTGATTAGCAATCAAGATCTTTCTCCGGGAACCGTGCTTTTATTCTCACCCCTAACATGGTGCTTCGGTGAGGTATTTACATACAATTGTTTGATCCTGATCTCTTTTCCGCTTACAGCGTTCGGGACCTATCTTTTGGCGCGTGAATTATGGTCGAACCGGGCAGCGGCCGTTCTTGCAGGAATCATTGTTGGTTTTTGTCCTTATCGCTTCGCGCATAGCGCGGGTCATCTATCGATTACCTCAACGGAATGGATACCGTTTTTCTTCCTCTACCTCGAACGAGTGATCTCGAAGCCACGGTTACGGAATTCTGTTCTTGCAGGGGTATTTTTCGGTCTAGCGAGCTGGACGACGTGGTACTATTTCTTCATGATTCTGATTGCAGCGACAGTTTACGGAGGAGTTCGAATCGATTGGACAGCTCCGCGAAAAGAACTCTGGCACCTGCTCAAATTGAGTCTGGTTTCAGCAGTGGTCGCACTGTTCTTCGTGCTGCCATTCTTGGTCCCATATTATCTCGCAACGCGCGGAGCAGTTGCGGATTACCGCGGTCCTGGTGAGTCGCAAGCCTTTTCCGCAGCATTGGCCGACTACATTATTCCGCCCACCACGCACTTTTTATGGGGCCATCAAGTGGGTCAGCTCTGTCGCAATGGAGCGAATGGGCTCTGGCAGTCAGAATGGCAACTCTATCTTGGCACTGTCGCCTTAATTCTGGCGTTCGTAGGAATTTTCGATCGCCGTCGCCGGGTAGTCTTGGCGCTCGTCGCACTGGGAATCAGTTGCCTTGTTTTTTCTTTTGGGCCGGGAGTTTATTTCACCCACCCGCCTCCTCTTAGCAGCTCAACCAATGACGTCGCATTGTCATCCATACCCGCGCCGGGGAGACTCTTGCGAGAACTTCCTGGATTCAACAATCTTCGCGCGTGGGCGCGACTCGGTTTTTTCGTTGAACTTTCAGTCGGCCTTTTGGCAGCGGCTGGGCTAATTCGGCTGCTACATTGGACTAAGGCGCGCCTTCGTGCATCCGCGAGCGTGCAGACCGGCATAGCTGGAATCATCATTGCACTGGCTACAATCGATTTCTTTCCAAAACCCCAGGATATGAGCACTGTCAGGCCGCGCGCCGTTGATACGTGGCTTTCTAAGCAACCGGGAGATTTGATCTTCATGGAGTACCCCATCCCAAGACACGCATACGGTGGGCCGGCGATCTACTCCACAAGGTTAACCGGCAAGAGAATTATTATGGGTAACGCTCAGAATCCGCCGAACCTCGCATTCTGGGAAAATCTCAGCGCGTTTCCGTCGCCGTCGACGTTGGATCTCCTTTACAGGTGGGGCACAAAATACGTTGTCGTGGACGCAAGCCTGTATCGGGCTGGCGTCTCATTCTGGAACATCTACCAGACATGGAGCTCACTAGAATCAGCGATTAGAATAAGTCCGCGCTTACAGGAAGTCGCGGTCTTGGATGGAGTGCACGTCTATCAACTCGATAGTGGAGTCCGTGAAATCAACGGAAAGGAGTTGCTTGCCAATGGAAACTTTGAGCAAGGCAACGCAGCTGCACTCCCGGGTTGGCAAATAATCGGCAGACCAAATATCGATCGAACCGATAAGCATTCTTTGAGCGCCGACGCCGCCTGTGCCATTACGCCAAAGAATTTCCTGGTATCGCAGCCCGTAATCGTCGAAGCGGGGCAATGTTATCGGACGAGTGTGCGATTCAGATCAGATCCCCCAAAACTTGGAACCTTGCGTGTGCAATTAAAGTGGAGCGATGGTAACGAACATGACTTATCGCCCTCCGCCACTGCCATCATGGAGATACCTTCTGCGCCGCAATGGCAGCACCCGACTATGATGATTCAAGCGCCAATCGGGAGCAAATATGCAACCGTGTCCGCAGCAGCGGGCAGCGGAAGAGTATGGATTGATAATTGTTCTCTCAAGAAATTGGCTAACGATTGCGAACCGGTGCTCTTTGCTACTCCCAACCCGGTTTCTGTGACAGTCGGGCAGCTAGGCCGGGCTGCAATCTCGTGGAACACCTATCACACGTCAGAAGGTCGTGTGACGTTGATCACTGATGGCGGCGCCGAGACGGTCTTCGCCGGCGGACGATCAGGTCTCCAGATGCTGGATGGAATTAAACCGGGGACGCAGTATCAGTTTCGGCTCTACACGAGCCCCGACACGACTCCGGCAAAATCAGTCGAGGTAACCGCGGTGGAAAAGACCGCCACAATTACCGCCGACCCGAATCCCGTGCCAGCGGGCTCCGGGCTCGGCCGGACGCAAATTTGTTGGGCGACGCTCACAGGCGAAACTGGTGAGGTATATGTCTCGCAAAATGCCGGCCCCGAGCACCTTTTTGCTAGCGGGCCGACCGGTTGCACCGAGGCGCACTGGATCGCGGACGGAAGCGAGTATGAATTCCGGCTCTACACAAATGATGGCTCCCGCCGTTTGGTGGCCAAAGTTCGGGTTACCCGCTGAAATGCCAGCGC
>JBKPCG010000076.1:0-7285 GCA_046727255.1 Acidobacteriota bacterium
TTGGCCAGGCTCTTGACCAGTCCCACGACGGCGGCGCGCACAGCGTTCGAGTACACGAGATCGGGGACAGGTTGTTTTGTTGAGACGGAAGTAATGGTCAGGATGCGTCCCCATTTTTTCTTCTGCATGAGTGGGATCACTTGGTGCGCGAAGTAGACAACACTCATGAAATTGGCGTCCACGGCGCGCTTCCACTCGTCGATAGTCGTCGCGAGAAAGCCCTTGGCGGGCGGGCCTCCGGCGTTGGTTACGCAGATATCGGCGCTGCCGAATTTCTGCACCACGGCGTTGACAAAATCGCGGACAGCGGTCGGGTCGGTCACATCGAACGGTTCGGCAAGGACTTCTGTCTGGTACTGGTTGCGAATTTTTTCCGCGGCCGTGTTGAGAGCTTCGCGATTGCGTGCGCACATCGCGACGCGACAGCCCTCAGCGGCGAAGGCTTCGGCTGTGGCCCGGCCAATTCCCTGACTGGACGCAGCCACGATGGCGACTCGGTCTTTGAGTCCGGTTTCCAAGATGAGTTCGAATGAGCGCGCCGATTATATGTGCGGAAAATGAATTTGTCTTTCGATTTGTCACGCGGCTTGCCGTGGTCCGGTTGCGGCAGGTACTCTTCTAAAGAGAAGGTTTGTTCGTTGAGGGGACTATGGCAAGTGCTCGCTGCATCTGGATTGACGACTCGTTGCGACCCGCTAGTGAAGGCGTGGTGCCGTTTCTGAGCGCCGGAGTGCAGTACGGCTTCAGCGTGTTTGAGGGGATTCGCTGCTACGCAACCGATACCGGGCCGGCCGTGTTTCGACTGGACGAACACGTGGAACGTCTGCTGGACTCGGCGCACATCGTGGGATTTCAAGAGTTGCCGGTCGGGGTTGAGCAGGTGCGATCGGCGATCCATCAGACGATTGCAGCGAATGAGTTTTCCGCGTGTTATATCCGCCCAATGATTTTTTTGGATGGCGCGCTTACCATGACCGTCGAAGCGGGCAAGCCGCGTTTCATGGTCGCGGTGTGGGAGTGGAAGTCATTTCTGGGAGCTGAGGCGAAAGAGCGCGGGATTCGCGCCAATATTGCTTCGTTCACGCGGCTGCATCCGAACATCATGATGACCAAGGCCAAGGTATCGGGTAATTATGTGAGCTCGATTCTCGCCAGGACGGAGTCGCAGCGCGCGGGATTCGATGAAGCCATCATGCTCGGGCCGGATGGATATGTCGCGGAGTGCACGGGGGAAAATCTTTTTGTCGTGCGCAATCAGGTGATTTACACGACGCCGCGGGCGGGGATTCTGGAAGGCATCACGCGCGATAGTCTGGTTACGCTGGCCCGCGATCTGGGGTATAGCGTCGTAGAGGAGTCAATTTCGCGAGATCAGCTGTACATCGCGGACGAAATCTTTGTTTGCGGGACGGCGGCGGAGGTCGTCGCATTGCGCGAGATTGATTTCCGTAAGATCGGCGAGGGAAAGATGGGGCCTGTGACAAGGGCCCTGCAACAGGAATTCGACAAACTGGTCAGCGGGCGGCATGTGCGGTCAGCAGCGTGGCTTGCGCCGGTCCCTGCAATGGATCGGGCGGCCGTGCGGTAAAAAACCAGTTCTCAGTCCGCGGATCTCAGTTCTCAGTAAGAAATTCTTCCGTCCTAAGTTCAGCTATGCGGGTTTACTGAGAACCGAGAACTGGGAACTGAGAACTATCCGGAGCAGACTATGAAGAAGCATGAGTTCCATCAGGAGACCGAGGCGGTTCGTGCGGGAACGAGCCTGCATAAAAAGAATGGGCCGCTGGCTACGCCTATCTATCAGACCTCGACGTTTGAGGTCACCGACAACCAGGAGCAGGTGCGCGCGACGGATACGGACCGATTCTACACGCGCTACGGGAATCCAACGCACACGGTCGTGGAGAATGCCATCGCAGAACTGGAAGGGACGGATGCGGCGCTGCTGTTTTCCTCGGGAATGGCGGCTATTACGACTTCGATTCTCACGCTGGTAAAGGCGGGCGACCACATCGTTGCACAGCAGGACATCTATGGCGGCGTGTCGAAGTTTCTCTCGCAGTGGCTGCCGAAATTGGGCGTTGAGACTAGTTTTGTTGATACGAATGACATTGAGCAGCACGCGGCGGCGATCCGGCCGAATACGAAAATCATTCACATCGAGTCGCCAACCAATCCGATGGTGAAGGTGGTGGATCTCGAGAAGATTGCGGCGCTCGGGAAAAAGCGCGGGCTGATCACGACGATTGATTCGACGTTTGCTACGCCGATTAACTGCCGTCCTTCGGAGTGGGGGATTGATCTTGTTTTGCATTCCGGGACGAAATATCTCGCCGGCCATGGTGACCTGATTTGCGGGGTAGCGGCGGGACGGCGCGATCTGATCGACCAGATCCACAAGGTGCGCACGACGCTTGGCTGCTCGATGGATCCGCACGCGGCGTTTCTGTTGCTGCGCGGGATCAAGACGCTGGCCGTGCGAGTGCAGAGGCAAAACGTAAGCGCTCTGCGGATTGCCGAGTTCCTGAGCGGGCATCCCAGGGTGACACGCGTGCACTATCCGATGCTGAAGGGGCATCCGCAGTACGACTTGGCGAAGAAACAACTGGCGGGCGCAGGCGGTGTGCTGAGCTTCGAGATCGAAGGATCGGGCGAAGACGCCTGCCGAGTGAGCGAGGCCCTGAATCTTTTCACGCTTGCGCCGAGCCTGGGCGGCGTGGATTCGCTGGTGTCGCTGCCGGTGCTGACGTCGCATGCCATGATCGATCCCGAATTGCGTACGAAGATGGGTGTGACCGAGCAGATGATCCGGTTATCGGTAGGGATCGAAGATGCTGAGGATCTGATTGCGGATTTGGAAAAGGGATTGGCGGTGCTCAGCCGGAAGCGGGAGCGGGTGGGGGTGGCGGGGTAGGGCAAAGGTTTCAGAGTTTCAGCATTCTGCCAAAAACAAAAATCCTGGTCTCTTGCGAGACCAGGATTTTTTCTTGCGCAGGGTTGTGGGTTGAGGTTGTGGGGGACTAGAAGATGAACTTTGCTCCCAGTTGGAGGATGCGCGGGTTATGAGCGGAGGAAACATACAAGAAACCTTCACATGAGAAGAAAGGATAAAGGCTGAGGCCTGAGCAGAGTCAAGCCTCACCCGGTAATGGAGACGCTCAGAAGGTTATTTTCAGAGCGTACTGGATCTCGCGTGGACCGTGGTCGGCCGAAGCCTGGCCGAACGTTTGGTGACCGTAGGACACACCGTCAGCCGGGTTTGGCCCAAAACTCCAGCCCACCGTGTTGACGGCATGGCCGAAGCAGGGACTCGTGGTATCGCCGATGTTACCCGCGTTGCAGGCAACCCCGGCGTCCGCAATGTTGCTGTCGATGCTCGTAATGTCCGGCGAATTCCCACGGAACTGCACCTTGTTGAACAAATTGAAGAACTCCATGCGGAATTGCATTGTCACCCGCTCGGTGAGCTTGAAGTTCCGGTAGAGAGAGAAGTCGGTATTGGCTATTCCGGGTCCTGAGCACTGGCCTATAGAGGCTGTGCCGAACGTGGCCAGTTGGAAATTATCCAGTGTCCAGGCGGCGGGGTTCAGCCACTGGAACTTGGGCGAACCAGACGGCGCACGGCAGGATTCGCCAGGCACCCGGTTGGGACGAGTTTCCCCCTGACCTACTGCCGTACCGGTCAAGCCGCCGGGAGCACCAGTTATATCAGGAGAATTGGCGAACACCGTGAGGGGCGCACCACTACTGTAGTCGAGGATGGTGGCCAATTCCCACCCTCCCAGAGCATGTCGGAGGAAGGGGCTACTGCCCTTGAACTCCGGGGTGTCATAGACAATGTTGGCGACAAGGGTATGCGGCCGATTGATGAAACTCGGCCCGTAGTTCCGGCGCGGATTGGTGGGATCCTCCAGCGATGTGGTCTGACCATTAGAGCCACTGCTTGTGATATCGGTGTCGCTTAAGGACCTAGAGAAGGTATAGGCAAATTGGGCGTCTAGCCCTTTTAGGCGGGTGCGGAACAGGGCTTGCAGGGAATGGTAATTGGAGCCTCCTTTCCACTCGCCGAAGGGAATCCCTCCAAATCCTCCGGCGCCGAAAGGCCGGTCGGCATTGTCGTTGGTGAGGGCGTGCTGCAAGCGAAGGCTGGGAGGGACTGCATTAGCATCTGTATAGCGCAGGATGTGAAGTCCCCTGTTACCGACGTAGGCCAGCTCCAATTTGGTGTTTCGGTGGAGTTGGCGCTCCACCGTCAAATTCCACTGCCAGGTGTTGGGCAGATTGGCACTGGGATCTATGCCGAAGCCGGGAGCACCGGCGCCAGCTTGAAAAACTGGAGTGTCCAGAGTGCGGCGGATATCAGGGGCCGACAACGAGAACGGTGCGTTGTTGGCCATGTTCAGAGTATGGTTCAAGCGTTCCCGCTGGAAGAACTGGCCAACACCGGCGCGGATCGCAGTCTTGCCGTCGCCCATAACATCCCAGGCGATGCCAATGCGCGGTGCGATGGCATGGTTGTTGTTTTCTTTAAGGGCTCGGTTGGGTCCCGGAACACCCCCGAGGAAACCCGCATCCTGGCAGAAATGGGTTCCTGGAACCAGCCAAAGCCCGTTACATGGGTCGGAGCCCAATGCCGGATCGTAGGCACTCGGTTCGAAGGTAGCAATCTTGTCCTTCGAATGGTAACCCTGTCGCAAAAAAGACCAGCGGAAACCATAGTCAAGAGTTACGCGGCGGCGGATCTTCCAGTTGTCTCCATAGTAGAACTCGAAGTCGTGCCAACGGGTTTGGGAGAAGGGATTTGTCTGGAGTTCACTGGCGCCCCATACTCTACCAGCCCAAAGGGCGTCAAAGGTCCCATTGCCACTGCTGTTGGCGGCTGGATTATTCTCGTCACCAGCCACACCCCAGAATTGCGTATTCTCTTCGGAAGTTCCGTTGACGAGTTCATTCTTCTGATTGTTGCTAGCAAGGAAGCCCACCTTGAAGGTATGAGTCCCAACCACTTTGGAAAAATCATCCTTCAGGATGTAGAGCGCTTCATTGTTGTGCCACGGAGCCTGAGTCCACAGGTCGGCCGTGTTGGCGCCATTTCCTAGCCCCCCCCAGAATACCGGGTAACCCATCTGGGGGCCTGATTGCTTGTCGGATAAAGGAAAGTCCGGAGAGAATACCGTGGCGATCTCATCATTTAGCCCCGGGTTGGTTCCGGCGCGATCCGCCGTGATCCGGTTGGCAGCGTACGATATTTGGAAATCATTCACCGCAGTGCTGCCAAACACCTTCGTCAGCTTAATCGTCGCCTGATATCCGGGCTGGATCCAACTGGATTCCACCGACGGATACGGATCATCGCCCCAGAAGCCCAACGTGCTGGGATAGGGCTGCGACCAATGATCCTGAGTGTATCGACCAAACAAGCTCCAACCTCTTCCCAGGCGGTAGTCCATTCGGATGCTTTCCTGTCGCCAATAGATGGGAGATGTCAAAGATACCGCCCAATTCGCGCAGTCGCCTGGGTTGACCTGACTTGGGGACAAGTTCGGATCGGGGAAGATTTGCACGATCTTCTCGCCGGCGGGGGAGATCGTTGGAACGCTGTCTAAAACATTGCCGCTAACAGGATCTGTTGGCGCATTCTCACAGGAGCTCCCATCACTGGCGACGCGAAGAGTGGAAAAGTCTCCGGCCTTTTCAGCGGCCGTCGGTACGTTGGCGGAACGCTGTTTCCCACGAAGCTCGCGGTTCCATTCTTGCGACCAGAAGAAGAACAACCTGTCCTTGACGATCGGCCCACCCAAGTTGTAACCAAAATCGTTGCGGCGCAGCACATCCTTCGGGACACCGTGCAGGTTATTGAAGTAATCGGTCGCGTTCAGCTTGTCGTTGCGCCCGAAATAGTACACGCCTCCATGGAACTGGTTTGTCCCACCGCGGGTAATGATATTGACGATCGCGCCCATAGCCTGGCCGTATTCGGCACCGTAGCTGTTGCGCAAGATCTTGAATTCCTGGATGGCATCAATCGAGGGATATACGAGAATGGTCCGATTCGATCCGATGTCATTGTCATTGACACCGTCCACTAGGAAGAGATTGCCGGTGGTGCTGTTGCCGTTCACGGAGAAATCCACACCGGCCATTAGACCTTTGTTCTTGCTGTCAAAGGCCGCCTGGGGGGACACACCAGGCATCAACTGGGTCAATTGCACAAAGCTGCGGCCGTTGAGCGGCAATTCGCGGACCTCATTGCCTTCGACCACGTTGCCCACGGAGCCTGAGGAGGTTTCCACCTGAACGGAATTAGCTTCAACCGTGACCTGCTCGTTTACATTACCCACCTGCAACACGGAATCCGCCACCGCCGTGCTGGCGACGTGTAGCTCGACTCCCTTGCTAACCGATTCTTTGAAGTTAGCCTTTTTGACCGCGACCGTGTACATGCCGGCCGATAACTCGGGCGCGACATATTCGCCCTGGTCATTGGTCACGACCGTGCGCGTTTCTCCGGTTGCGCCATTTTTGATGGTGACTTCGGCACCTGCTACCACTGCGCCGCTGGGATCAGTGACGGACCCGCGAATTGTTCCTGTGAACTTCTGCGCGGCAACGGGCAAGACCAAAAAGACGCAAATGAGGCGAGCTAGCCACATGCGAACACGCATACGAGCCTCCCGAGGCGTACAAAATTGGGCTTTCTGCTGGTATGTAATCGATTCAATATTCCACGTTGGTTTGACATTAGGCGGCATTCCTTTTGCATTGTCAAGCAAAAAACAAGGGAGCCGCCATCCTCGCGAGAAGCACAAAAATCCCTTATTAAAACGTGTCAATAGTGCTTCAGCTCTCTCTTGGTGTCAAGTCAAAAAGAACGTAATGTTTTTCGGAGGATGGTTCACTTGAGGCTGTGGGTGGACTCGCGCACGATCAGGTCGGGCACCACTTTGCGATGGATTGCACGGGCAGGTTTTTTTTCCAGGCCGGCGTTGATAGTTTCGATGACGATGGCGGCAGCGGCAGCGCCCATGGCTTCCATCGGCTGGCGAATGGTAGTGAGGGCGGGGCAATAGAGAGCAGCGGGCGCAACATCGTCAAAGCCGATCACCGAACATTGCTCGGGAACGCGGATACCAACCCGGGCCAGAGCGCGGATGGCGCCGAAGGCGGTCATGTCGTCGAAGGCCATCAGGGCAGTGAAAGGACGGCGGCGATGCAACAGCTCCTGCGTGAGTTTGAATCCGTCTTCAAAACTGGAGAATGGGTCGCGTGACTCGGGCAGATCGAC
>JBKPCG010000077.1:0-11313 GCA_046727255.1 Acidobacteriota bacterium
TCCATCGACTCGCACGTTTGTTCCATGCTTCCTTCGGACCTCGCCTCGCGGCGATAGCCCTTGCATCATCACTAGGCCTTCACCTCCATCAGGTCGGCCAGAGGACTTTCACCTCCAAGTTACTGAGCATGCCCAGCACACAACGAAACCGCTCTCGCAGCGGACGCTAGCGTGTGAGATGAAGGCGCTTGAAACGTTGATCCAACAGACGACACCCTCTTAACCCGCCACCATTCCTCGTTCACGCCAAACACGAGGTTTTGATTTTCCTATATTTCTAGTCGTCGCTGTCTGCGCGTGTCGCTGTGCTGACGAGTTTCACAGCCTGTTCGTAGAGTTCGTTCTGCCGTTTCTGGTAGGAAACGGTCTCCAGGGTCTTATCCTTATCGGCTTGGTCATGGAGTTGATCAGCTTTCAATGACAAGCGGATCAGA
Source organism: Acidobacteriota bacterium (assembly GCA_046727255.1). Lineage (GTDB taxonomy): Bacteria > Acidobacteriota > Terriglobia > Terriglobales > Acidobacteriaceae > Acidiflorens. Next base: position 435 of record JBKPCG010000077.1, read on the forward strand.
ACCCCCAGCCGGCGGCTATCGCGGTCAGGAGCCGATGTATCCAGCTTGTTTACCAGCGCCCAAATCTTCTTGCCTTCCTTCGAAGGCGTTATATTCGGGTCAAGGTTGAAGTCGATCTGATCAGCTGTAATGCCGTTGTAGGTGGACTGGAACAAGTCGCGCAGGTCGGTGGCGAACAGGTCTCCAAAGTTGTTGGCCGGCACACCCAGCAACAACTCTTCGGTTTTCACGACTGATGCTGTTGAGTAGTGACGAAGGCCAACATAGCCCGGCTTGGCGAACGGGCTGATCACGATCAGCGGCGTTCGGTGCGGATGGACGTGGTCGAGTGAAGACTGCGCATCGTCATACGTCATGAAGATGGCAGCGCCCGTCTTGGTATTGGCGTCATAGTACACCGGGCTGTTCATGATGTGCTGGACAACCATCCCGAGACCCACGTCGCCGTCGCCAATTTGCTGTAGCGGTCCGTTGGTCACGACGGCGCCGGCGTTAGGAGCTTGCACGCCGCCGGTGTGGTCGTTGGGCTGATAGATGAACAGAAACTTCGGCAATGTGCCGGCAGCGACCATGGCATCGAAATCCTTGATGAATTCGGCTGCACGGCGCTGGTCGGAGATGTTGAAATTATACCCGGGATAGTTGAGGTCCAGCCGACTTGAACCGTTACTGTTGTTGGTCCCGAGAATGCCGAGAATCGGCGTCTTCATGAAATACGACTGGCCGAGGCCCTGGACCTGCGTGCTGACGTCACCCGCGTTGACGAGGGGATGATTCGTGACGGTGAAGTTATCACCCTGGATCGTGGGATAGCCGGCGTTGCCGCTGGGTGGATCGTTAAGCGTCGTGGGCGAACTGGTGCCGGTGTCGGTTCCTTCAATGCGGATTCCCCAGCCGTAGTCCTTGAACGATTTCTTCCAGCGGCTGAGGTTATTGAAGATGTATCCGCCTTCCGGATAATCCTCGGGTTCGAAGTTCTTGTTGACGAGCAGGCCGCGGCCACCCTTTACGAGCAAAGTCTTCTCGGTGTAGTCGGTTGCGGTACCGGATGCAGCGAACTGGTGTCCGGCGTCACTCTCTTCCGAGTCCGAGTAGTAGTTACCCGCCGCGGCGAACGTTGCAGCGAGAGTCTGGGTGTTAAGCGAGACTCCGGTGTACTGGCCGTTGGTGTAGGGCGTACCGTCTGCATTGTTAAAGGTGGTGCCGGCGAAATTGCCAAAGTGAGAGCCAAGGTTGCCCAGCATGGAATCGAACGTTTTATTCTCATGCAGGATCATTACCACGGTCTTGATGCGAGCCGAACCCGTCACTCCGCCCATCGGCACGACCGATGGGTCAACTGACGGCTGCACAGCAAAGTTGTTGGCCGCCACGGTTGTGTTGTCCCAGGGAGCAACCCTGAGGTCCACCTTCTGCAGGCTGCCGAAGATGTAGTTGCTGTCCACTTTTCCATCAGACGCCAAGCCGGTTGGCGGTGGCACCTGTGGATTGTTGCCCGAGGTGTCGATAGCCGGATTGATGTCTTCGCCGACGCCCTTTGTATTGGCGATGTACAGCGATGCGCCGTCCGAGCTCACAGCCAGTGCGGTGGGATACCAGCCGGTTGGTATGCGGCCCTGCACGATCGGATTCAATGGGTCGGTGACATCGAGCACTGCCACCGAGTTGAGGCCGGCTTCGGCCACGAACAGCTTGGTGTTGTCGGGCGAGACAGCGAGTGCGTTCGGATAGGCGCCCTTGGCCAGGCTCAACGTCTTTCCAGAGTTGTTGAGGAACGACACAAATGTCGAGCCCAGGTCGTAGTCCGATACAATGTGCTTTCCATTCTTGATCACGATACGCGCTAGCGTGTCGTCATTGGTCTTGGCGACATAAAGGACTTCTGTACCGTCACTCCCTTTGACAATCGCCATCGCCGAGGGGTGCACGTCCCCGATGGCATTGTTGGCGTCCATCTTGAGCGTTTTACCCAGGTACCTGCCATATTTGGGCGCTGCCAGGGACGCAAATCCGCCCGGAGCCGCATAAACGTGTACGGAAGAGGTGAGTGGGAACATGCCTTTGGTGACCGGCGGCACGTAAAAGCCGTCGGGCACGTTCTGACCGGTCGTGCCGAGCGCGGTCAACTGCCCGTTGCTGGGGTCATAAGTGGGATTGGCAAACTTGTACTGCATGATGCCCCAGTTGGAGACTGCGATTCGGTCGCCAGTCGAGTTGACGGCCACCCCATACGGGAACGCTCCGGCCGGGAGTTGCTTCAGCACGCCCTTGGTGGCGGTGTCGATGACGGCAACGCTGTTGTCGCCGTTGCATGCAACGTAGAGATACTTCCCATTGGGACTCAGTTGGAGCCCTGCAGGGAAAGTGATCTTGGCGCCCGCGGATCGGCTGAAACCGGAAGGAACTGGCGTCGGCGAAGCCATTTGTGGTCCCGGAATATAGTTGGAGACAAAGCCCTGGTCGGAGGGCAGGGTCGGGGGAATCACAATACTAGCTGGGGTTCCCGCAGTCAGAACACCGGCTCCGGAAAGGGAGAACAGCTTCACGTCGTTGTCGGGACCACCGGCGGCCCAGACCGTATATGGGCCGCCCTGCGGCCCAGTGATCTGCAAGCCAATGAAAAACCGCACGCTGGTACGAAACTGTGAGACGACGGTGAAGGTCGCGGTGTCGACGACGGTCAGCGAATATCCGCCGAGGTTGATGGCGCTCTGGTAGGAAGTTAGTCCGCCCTCGCGCTCGTCGTCGTTCGAGGACACTAGAAACTTACCGTCAGGCGTTAAGGCCACGCCGAGGGAGTTCATGCCGATCTGAATGCTCGTACCGGCGGGAGTCACCTTCTTTCCGTTGGGCAGGACGCCAGCGTAGTAGCTGCCAAATTTATTGGGTCCGGCGAGAATTTCCGCACTGGAGTAGTTCGGATTGCTCTCAGAACTGTCGTAAACGGGGGCAGTGACTGTCCCCCAATTGGACTGATTGATGGATTGTCCGAATGCCAATCCGATGCACATCATGACGGCAATGAGTCCGCGACACAGCTCGACAATCAGGCTGCCGTTGGTGTGCTCCGACTTCCCCAGAATGTGAGAAAACATACCTCATCCCTCCCGAAGTGGCCCTTCTATTTATGCGAGGAGCCTCGCGCGGAAGCCTATTTCTGGCATGTTGCGCTCCCGTAAAACAGATGTGAACGTTGTATTAAATGTGTGTAAACGCAACAGGCCGCGTGGGAAGACGTTTTCAATTTTCGGGAGGGCTTTGCAAGATCACAAGTTATGCCGAGCCACTTGGCATAAGTTCACCTATGCGAAACGCTTCGTAAATAGTTTCTTCTGGTTTTAACAGACGATTCACAGCATTCAGGTATACAAGCCCCTTCGCGGTTGTATGAGCATCCAGCGCAATCCAATTATTGGTGTCGGCTAGTGGGGCAGATTGATGCTTGCGGATACTACAAATTCCTGGAGAGCCAGAATGAAAAACACCAGGCGTTCATTGCAAATATTTCTTCTAATACTATTCTGTGGCGCTTCATTCCCCATGGCTCGCGCGCAGAGTTCAACCTCAAGTATTGTGCCTGGAACGGTCACCGACCCCAGCGGCGCCGTGATAGCCAAGGCCGGTCTCCGTCTCTCAAGCGCGAATGGGGACTACGAGCGAACAGCTATTACCGACGAGGAGGGTCGTTATCGTTTTGTGGGAGTGCCTTCCGCACCGTTTCGGCTTCATGTCGAGGCACCTGGGTTTGCACCGGCGGACTTCACAGGCGAAGTACGTAAGGGTGTGATGGTCCTCTACAACATCCAATTCAAGGGAGCCGCTGCCGCAATCCAGCAGGTTACGGTGACGGACTCAGTTATGGGCGTCGCCCCCTCAACAACGCACGTTGATTTCGACGAGGAGCAACTGGAAAAAAGACCCCTGCAAGCCGCCAACCGGGACCTTGCAGCGGTGGTGGAGTCCGTGCCCGGCGTGGTCCCAGAGGAAAATGGCCGAATGCACATGCGAGGTGCGGAGGCCCAGCCTCAATATGTTCTCGACGGCGTACCCCTCACGGAGAATCTCAGCAGCACTTCTGCTACGGCACCCGATACGGAGAACCTGCGCTCCACCCAGGTGATTACCGGGAACTTGCCTGCGGAGTTCGGCGAAAGAATTGCGGGCGTCATTAACCTGACCACGCGATCCGGATTGGATATGCCTTGGGCGGGCAGTTTCGCCGTCTCGGGCGGCTCCTTCGATAGCGGGGCGATGGACGCCGAGTTCGGTGGACATGTAAAAAACGTAGGAGTATTTGTTACCGCCGACACCAGTCGATCGCGGCGCTTTCTCGATCCCCCAGAAATAGGCAACTTCCACAATATCGGTGGACTGACACACCTCTTCTCTCGCTTTGATTGGTTGCGATCTCCGCGCGACGCATTTCGTCTGACCCTCGCCGCTGGCGGCAGCGACTTCCGCGTTCCCAATCTGGTCGAGCAGCAGAATGAAGGGCAAAACATGCGCCAGGAACTACGCGACGACTACCAAGCGCTGAGTTGGAGTCACATCTTCAATGCGGCGACGGTCGGCGATGTGTCGATTTTTCGGCGTTCTTCTACCGCGCGGCTTCTGGATCCGCTTGTTACCGGGACACCCTTCTTCATCGAACAGAGCCGGCGGCAACGCAGTGAAGGACTGCGCGCCGACTTGTCGCGGGAGTGGAAGAGACACGCGCTGAAGGTCGGTTTTGAGGTTCGCCTGGTTCCCCTCAACGAAGCCTTTACACTGGCCGTCACCGACCCGGAGGAAATTGAGGACGAGGATCCGAATGCTAAAGTGCTGGCCTACACTCTGGACAATCCGTTTCTTTTCCATGAGAAACGCACTGGAATATTGTCATCAGCGTTCGTTCAGGATCATTTGAAGATTGGCGAGCACCTTACCCTCGACCTCGGCCTGCGACTGGACCATTCCGACATCGTCGTACATGCCACTGAATTGAGTCCTCGTATTGGCGTCGCATACCTTATTGCCCGGACGAACACGACGCTTCACGCTTCGTATAACCGGCTGATTGGAGTGCCGCCGCTCGAAAATCTTCTCCTCTCTTCATCTCCCAAGGCGAGGTTGCTGGAGGATGATTCAGGAAATGACGGAGAGCAGCAGGACGACCGCTCCATGAGAGTTGAGAAGCAGAATCAATATCAGCTTGGGTTCACGCAGCAGCTTGGCAGGCATCTCCAGTTCGGCGTGGTGCACTACGTCAAAAATATTACAAACGTTGTCGATGATGAACAACTCTTCCAGACAGCGGTGGTATTTCCGATCGCGCTGGCGGGCGCAGACATTCGGGGAACAGAAGTGCGCTTTGATTTCAGCCCATCGCATGGGTGGAGCGGATACCTAAGCTACGCGAATGCCAGTGCGACCGTGACCGCCCCCATCGTCGGCGGACTCTTCCTAAAAAAAGAGGGGGAATTCTCCGAGGCTGGAAAGCAGTTTCCGGCTGATTCCGACGAGCGCAACGAAGCTCAGTTCGGACTGACATACTCACACAGATCTGGCCTCTGGGGCACTTTCGGTGCTCGCTACGACAGCGGCATACCAACCGATCTCGAAGACGTCGACTTCTCATCGTTGGATCCTCGAATTCAAGAGCAACTCGACCCGGCTCGCTCGCGCATAAGACCCCGAACACTCCTGGACATGGCCTTGGGAGCCGATTTACTTCGCGAATCAAACCATCCGATTTCGCTGCAACTGGGTGTCAATAATCTGCTGGACAGATTCTACGTTTACAACTTCCACAGCGCGTTCTCTGGTACCCACATCGGCCGGCCGCGAGAGGTAATTGCACGGGTGACACTCTGCTGGGGGAAGAGACAGTCGGGGTTATAGTCGACAACCTATGTGCGCCGCCCACCCGAATCCGTACAACCCTTTGTTGAATCGATCCTTGCAATCAACAGAAGATCGAGTTTTGGCTCGCTGTGTATAAGTTTTCATCTTCCGTTAACTCAGCATCAACATTCCTGATTTATTCCTAGCCCATCGCTACCGTCAACTGCTCGATCTCTCACTAACGAAAACGCTGTCGAACTCTCGATACACATCTCCCAGGAGGACGGACATGCAAGTCAGAAGTCTATTTCGCATAGCCATCTCGGCCGCTGTTTTAGCCGTAAGCATTTCAGCGAGCAACCGTGACGCATGCGCGACATCCCAGCCCGTGATTCTGCCGACAGGTGCCACGATCACTCCTGACGCAGCCCCCGGCTCTGTTTTCGGGCCTCTCACTGTGAACTTGCCGGACTACCCCAATCGCGCAGTCGATGGCGCGCAAACAACTGCGATCAGTCCCGACGGCAAGACACTGCTAATCCTGACCAGCGGCTTCAACAAGCTGCGCGACGCGAATGGAAAAGTCCAACCTCAGGATTCCAGTGAATATATCTTCGTGTTTGACATCTCAGCGCCCAGCGTGCCGGTGAAAACGCAAGTCGTCCTGGTGCCGAGGGCTTTTGGTGGTCTTGTCTGGAGTCCGGACGGAACGAAGTTTTATGTTGCGGGGGGGCCCGACGATAACGTTCACACCTATGCCCAGGTCAACGGTCAATGGGCGGACTCTGGCACGCCAATTTCTCTCGGGCACAAGGGGAACGTCATGAACCAGGAGACGGGTGTTGCCCCGACCGTCGCCGGAATCGGTATTACGTCCGACGGCACTACCGTCGTGGTGGCGAACTGGGAAACCGATTCAATTACAGCTGTGGACGTGGTGCACAGCGTAGTGCTGGCTGAGTACGATTTGCGTCCGGGCATCATTGATCCCGCACAGTCCGGCGTGCCGGGCGGCGAATTCCCATTCGGAGTCGCGGTGAAAGGGAACAACACCGTGTACGTCTCCAGCGCACGGGACCGCGAGATTGACGTTCTCAGCTTGGCCGGCGGTGTGCTGACACTCACCAATAGGATTCCGATCAAGGGCAATCCTGAGAAGTTGATTCTGAACCGGGCGCAAAACAAGCTATACGCCGCGGTGAACAACACCGATGCCCTGGTGATCATCGATACTGCCTCCAACACGATCGTCGCCCAGGTCAATGCGAGCGCGCCATCGGGCCTGCTCGGGAACGGAAGGATTGTACCCAAGGGCAGCAATCCTAACAGTGTGACTCTATCGCCGGATGAGCAGACCGCTTACGTCACGAACGGTGGCACCAACAATGTCGCCGTTATCAATCTGGCTGGGAAGCAGCCAGTCATCACTGGACTGATTCCGACGGGATGGCAGCCGAATTCGGCGAGCGTTAGTCCCGATGGCAAGACGCTCTATGTTGTGAATGGCAAGAGCGACACGGGTCCGAATCCATTGAATTGCCGTTTCATTAACGCGGGCGGTAACTATGGGTCAGCCTGCCAAAATCCGCAGGCTCAAAACGGCTCGGGCAACAATTACGCGTGGCAGAACATGCAGGCCGGGTTCCTGGTCCTTCCAGTGCCCAGTCAAATTGATCTCTCGCAGTTGACCGGATTGGTCGCGCAAAACAACGGGTTTAACCTGCAACTAAGCCAGCAGGATATCTCGACCATGTTGTTCCTGCGCCAGCACATCAAACATGTCGTCTACATCGTGAAGGAAAACCGTACTTACGATCAGATTCTTGGCGATCTGCCCGTCGGCAATGGCGATCCCACGCTGACCCAATTTCCGCAGTCAGTCACGCCCAACTTCCATGCAATGGCTTCGAATTTCGTGGATTTCGATAACTTCTACGACACCGGTAACGGGAGTATGGACGGTTGGCAATGGACTACCGCTGGTCGCACGCTGGATCTTGAGGAAAAGAGCCAGGTGATTAACTACGGAAAAGGTGGCTCAGCGTATGACAGCGAAGGCACGGATCGAAATGTCAACACTGGCCTCTCCACTGTGGCGGAGCGCCAGGCGTGGCAGCCTCTCTATCCGAATGATCCCAATTTGCTTCCCGGCACAGCTAACGAAGTGGGAGCAGACGGCCCGAAAGGCGAGCAGGGTCTCGGTTATATCTGGGATGCGGCCATCCGCGCTCATCTAAAGGTACGCAACTACGGATTCTTCCTTGACCTGGGCAGAGGATTCCAGATCGATGTCAACATCACAGATCCCTGCTCTACCAAGCCCCCGACGCAAGTAGCCTTCCCGGCGCATGTGTCGCTAATCAAGAGAACCGATTTCTGTTTCCGCGGATACGACAACGCCTTTCCGGATTTCTTCCGCTACAAGGAGTGGTCGCGCGAGTTCAAGAAGCAGGTGAAAACCAATACTTTCCCAGCGCTTTCGCTGGTCCGCTTTTCACATGACCACTTCGGCAGCTTTGGCGCGGCAATCTACGGAGTAAACACGCCTGAGCTCCAGATGGCGGACAACGATTATGCTACGGCGCTGCTGATCGACAAGATTGCTCACAGCCCGTACGCCAACAGCACACTCATCTTTGTTATCGAGGATGATCCGCAGGACGGCGCGGATCATGTGAGCGCGAACCGCAGTACCGCGTTCATCGTCGGACCCTATGTGAAGCACGGCGCAGTCGTTTCTACACACTATGCGACCCCTAACATGCTGCGGACGATCGAAGAAGTCCTAGGTCTCGAAAAACTGGGTGTGCATGACGCCGGAGTTCTACCGATGACAGATGCGTTTGATACGACCCAGTCGAGTTGGACCTTTTCTGCGTTCCCGGCGCTGGTCCTCTTCAACACCCAACTGCCCCTACTTGACAAAGATCTGAAGGTGAACCTTTCCTCGATTCCCAAACCGACGCATGACGCAGCCTGGTGGGAAGCGAGAACCAAGGGTTTCGACTTCAGTCAGGAAGACCGAGTTGACCCGGAGGCATTCAACCGAGTCATTTGGCAGGGTCTGATGGGAGACCGTCCCTATCCCACGGTGCGTTCGGGCGCTGATTTACGCCAAAACCGTAAGCAACTGCTGAAGACCGCTTCCCATTCCACCACGGAATCCGTCGCGAAGGCCGGAGGCGAATAGACTTTGGCCTAGAAAGCAGCCCGCACTGAGGGAGGATGCGTCGCCCGATGCGTCCTCCTTAAGCTTTGCGTCATGGAATCGGAAGGTTCCGGCGGATCTAGGCGCCGAGCCAGAACAATCGGCCCTCGAGAAGCTTTAAATTCTATTAATGCCAGGCGTTGCCAAGGAGAATATACCCGAGCCCTACCAAGGAAATGCAGAGTAGGGCTTCAGGCCACCAACGCAATTTTGCCTTCCATGCCATGATGAGCCTAAAACAAGAGCGGGGACGGTCGGAGGTGCGGGAGTTATGGAATCAATAGTACTCACCACGGGGTTCTGAGCGCTAACACCTGGTTGCGTCAACAATCAAAGCCCTGTATCCCTTCAGTCTGGTGAGGTTGCTAAGGCATGAAGGCGGGTGACAAAGTAAAACTGATCGGTATTCCTCCAAACTTGCGGGATGAGAAAGACATGCAAACCCGCACGCTATTCGAGAAGTGTCTGGGTCAGTCCTTTATGGTGATTGGGGTCTTGTTCGTTGAAGGCTTGCCGTACCCTGTTGCCAAGCTGGACGTTGGCCATGTGATTGGGGGAAGAACCGTGGATCCACACAACCTAGGTGGAGCCGCAATATCTCCAGTTGGAGAATCCTTGACTTTTTTCCCTGTGGCCAGCTCTGATATGGTTCTGAGCGTAATGGACCTGATTACGGCAATTGTCCAATCGAAGCCAAAACCACCTCAGCCTTTTCCCATTCGACAGCCAGAGTCCGCCGACTGACTAAGTCACGTGCGCGATCGATGGTCAATCCTCTCTGCTCCAGCATTCTCGCAACATCGGAGCCACCACGGATGATTCCGAGCAGCAGGTGTTCGGTCCCGGTGTGCTTGTGGCCGAAGTGCTCGCGTTCCTCCGAAGCCAGCAAAATTGCTTCTCTTGCCGTGTCGCTCAAAGCCAGACCGGTCGTTGTTCGACACTCGTGCGGAGCCTTGGTAAGTTCCTTGGGCACCCGGTCAATAGTGAGTCCGCAACGGGCCACGAGGGATTGGTCCGCCCGAAGTAGACCAACCAACAGATGTTCCGCAGTCACCTCTTTCGAGCTCTCTCGAAAAGCCTGTTCGCAAGCATAGAATACGACCCGACGAGCCTTCTTTGTGTAGCGAATCATTCCAGCCGCCGAGCATTGAAGTAGTAGACTCCACCTTGAAAATAATCTCATGTGTCTAGCCTCACTTTGAGGCTGAGTGTACGCCTGTTAGAGAAAAGGATCAAAAGGTCTCCGAGACCGAATCGTGAGCGAGAATGCCTGTTTTTTTGTCATTTAGGCGTCGGCCCGGCCCTTCTTCCGGCACCGAAGCACCGTGTCCTAAGAGTTATGTCCTCGGGCTTAGCGCCTTGATTCAAAAGCTGATTCACTGCATCGAACTCGGAGCTATGCACAGCCGTGGCCAGCGAGTCTTTCCTTGCCATACCTAAAAATAAGGAACCAACAACCCTCTCAGGCCGTACCTGTACAAGGACGTTCGTACCTGTACGGTATTCGTTTGGCTTGCTGTGGAGAAGCTATGAGAATTCCACCTCCGCTGAGATCAGGATTGCTCGATGTGCTCGCGGGTTTTCTGGGCTTAGTGCTTCTCATGGTTCTCGATTTCGGTACCAAAATAAAGTTCGATCTTCGCTGGTTCTTCATTGTCGGCAGCGCATTCTCCTTTGCCTTGGGATTTCTCCGTGGCGAAACCGCACCTATTGAGCATTGCATAATATAGTTACAAAGGAAACAGTTCCGCCTGTTGCCAAAAGGCGATCACCAAGCTCGGCCGTTTGCGCATCCGGCGGAGGGCTTGGCGAGCATGTTGGCTCAACTGCCCGAAGTTCTGCGGGCAG
>JBKPCG010000078.1:0-22215 GCA_046727255.1 Acidobacteriota bacterium
AGGCCGATCGCTGGGCCTGATTCTCACCGATGGCTGCCCGGGGTTGGCGGCGGCGATTGGCACCGTCTATCCGCGGGTGCGGCATCAGCGCTGCTGGGTGCACAAGATGCGGAACATTCTCGAGAAAGCACGGAAGCGCGATTACGACGAAGGGAAGGCCGGAGCCGCCTTTCGCGCGTTCTGCTCGCGCTGGTGTCGAGTTGATCCCGCGATGGTCGGGCGGCTGCAGCAGGATCTGCCGGAGTTGCTGTCGTTCTTCGCTTTTCCCCGGCACCTCGGGCGCAAACTGCGCACCAGCAACGTGATCGAGCGCTGCTTTGTCGAAGTGCGCACGCGTACCCGGCCCATGGTTTGCTTTGTCAACGTCGAAAACGTGGACCGAATCATCTACTCCATCTTCCAGAGATTTAACCTGGAATGGAAAACCCGTCACCCTCAACCTTTTTACACAAGCAGCTTGACGTCACCAATTGGCCTGCTCCAGATCGAGCAATTTGCGCTTGATGTCGAGTCCGCCACCGTAGCCGCAGAGCGAGCCGTCGGAGGCGATCACGCGATGACAGGGAACAACAATCGCGATGGGATTGCGGTTGTTCGACATGCCGACGGCGCGGAATGCATGCGGGTGCGCGATGGCTTGGGCTATGTCGCGGTAGGTGCGCGTTTCCCCGTACGGAATGTCGAGCAGGGCGCGCCAGCATTGCAATTGAAAATCCGTGCCGCGCAGGTCCAGTGGGAGCGAGAAGTTTTGGCGATAGCCATCGAAATATTCGTCTAGTTCGCGGAGCCAGGGATTAAGGGCCGCGGCGGATTCTTGCCAGGTTTGGTAGTCGCCTTCGGCGGGCTGTCCGCGATCGAATCCGAGTTTCAACAGGCCGCGGGCGGAGAGAGCGAGCAGCAAGGGGCCTGCGGGGGAAGCGGTACGGGTGAAGTAGATCGATTCCATAACCGTGCGGCAAGAATAACATTCCGCCCAGTGACAACGGGCCATGGGTGAGGATGGGGTTAGCGGGCGGGGGCGCCCGCTCCACACTTGATACAAAAAAGCCTCCCGCTTTCACGGGAGGCTCGTTCGCTTAGGGGAAGAGCGTTTTTATTTCGGTGGTTGCTGTTGGTCGGTGGGGGTAGCAGCAGGGGCAGTTGACGACGAAGCCAGTTGCTCCAGATTGTTCTTCAGGAGGCTGATTTCGACGCGGCCGCCGGAGATCCGCTTGGGCTTAGTGGTCGTATCGCCCGCGGTCGCCTGCACCGGCGCGTTGCCCATGCCGACGAGATAGATCCGGTACACGGGAATCTCGTGGTTGAGAACGAGGTAGCGGACGACCGACTCGGCCATTTTCTGCGAATTGCCGATGGCGGCCTGTCCGTGACCGGACGAGAAGCCCTGCACTTCGATGATGTAACCACGCTGACTCTTCAGTGGAGTCGCCATCTGATCGAGCGCTTCCTTGGCGTTCTTGCTGAGGAGGGTCTGGCCAGGCTTGAAGCGAATTTCAGTCTGGGTTGATGCCTGATACTGATCGATGTTGGTTACGACCTGCTCGACCGTGTTCAGACGGGTATGGGCCTGTTGCGCGGTCTGCTGCGCGGCGGTCGCCCGGTTACCGGCGTCGATGGCGTGCTGATCGGCTTCATTCGCCTTGGCCGAAGCGAGCTGGATTCCCTGCTGCGCCCGGGCATCCGTGTCCTTGATCGCCTTGCTGTTGGAAGCCGTGAGCTCATCCAGTTCGTTGATGCGGTCGCGGATGGGAGCCGTCTGCCGCTGGACGTACTTTTTGCGGGCAAAGGGGTTCAGTTTGCCCCAGAAACCTTCGTGCGTGTCCGGCTGCAAAGGAGTCTTGCCGGTCGCGTTATCAACCCGGGGAGCAGCGGCCTGGTCGGTCGGAGCACTCTGGGTTGCGGGCTGAGTCTGGGAGTTGGAACTCTGCTGCGCGAATGCGGGGAGAATCAGGATTCCAGCCAGCAGCAGCGCGATGACGATACGATTCTTCATTTTGAACTTCCTCCAAGTGGGAGTGGGGACTCCACTCCGGGCGCGCCTTGCGGCGCTTTTAGTTGCGTCCTTTTGAACCTACCAACCTAACGGAACTCAGAAGGCATCGGAGACGCGTTGGATGCCTAAGAAAGCGGCCCTACCACCGGCCCACCCTTTGTAAGAACAGGTCTCGTGCCAAATGCCGGGGTCCGCAGTGGGAATGCAAATGCTTTGTTTTCAGATATATTGTACCTGGCCAGAGCATCTTGGCGCCGGTCGGAAGCGGGGCCGGTGGTAATTTTGGCGGCAATTGATATAAAAACTGCAGTTGGCTTCAGCTGGCCATCGGGCCTGAGTTCAGTAACCGGTGCCCCCGCCGATCTTAATCCGGCGCCTATGCATCCCGTGCCGGGCGAAGGTCATCCAGTGAGCATGCGGCGCGTTATTCCCCTTCTACTACCGCTGTTGCTGGCAGCCTGCACCCATGCGCAGAAGAGCGGTTCTGAGCTTACCCGGCTGAAACTGCCAGATGGATTCCACATTGCCGTATTCGCCGAGGCGGATTCGGCCCGCATGATGGTTTTCAGCCCCGGCGGTGTGCTGCTGGTTAGCGAGCCCGACGAAGGCAAGGTCGTCGCTCTGCCCGATCCGAAGCATACCGGCAAGGCGGAACGATCGGTCGTGGTGGTGGATAGTCTGACCGAGCCGCACGGGCTCGGGTTCTATCGAGGCAAACTTTACGTCGCCGAGATGGATAAGGTGCGCAGCTATGACTGGGACGAGGCGAACTTGCGCGCGTCCAATCCTAAATTCCTGGCTGATCTGCCGGGTCGCGGCGGACACTCCACGCGCACTGTAGTGTTCCATAAAGACAAGATGTACGTTTCGGCGGGGTCGAGCTGTAACGTGTGCGTCGAGAAAGATCCGCGTCGCGCGGCGGTGACGGAGTTCAATCCGGACGGCAGCGGGATGAAGATTTTCGCGAAGGGCCTGCGCAATGCTGTGGGGATGGCCGTAAATCCAAAGACAGATACGGTGTGGGTCACGGTCAATGGGCGCGACCGGCTGGGGGACGATGTGCCACCGGAAATAATCGCGGACCTGGGACAAAACGGTGGCGATTTTGGCTGGCCGTATTGTTACGGCGATCGCATCCCAGACGCCACCTTCAACAACACCACCGCCGATCGCTGCAAAGATGTGATTCCACCTAAAGTTCAGATGCAGGCGCACTCGGCTCCGCTGGGACTGGAGTTCTACGAAGGAACCGCGTTTCCTTCCGAATATCGCAACAACATCTTTGTGGCTTTCCATGGGTCGTGGAATCGCAGCGTTCCTACGGGCGACAAAGTGGTTCGCGTAAAGCTCGACGACAAAGGGCAGCCGGTGGGCGGCGCTCAGGACTTCATTACCGGATGGCAGGACGAAAAAGGGCGGCGCAATGGGCGTGTGGCCGGGGTCGTGGCCGGGGCGGATGGCTCGATATATGTGAGCGATGACCAGGCAGGGTTGATTTACCGAGTTACTTGGGGGAAGTGATCGGCTGCGGGTCACACAGCGGTTCGGACTCTTCCATCCAAAATCAACGGCAACCGACAAGAGTGTCCGTCCCACACTTGCGTGTCCCACACTTGTTAGCTCGCGCAGTATTTTTCGTATTGCTGATAAATAAACGGGTCAGTCATGCCGGCGATGTAATCGCAGATGATGCGGGGCAGGGGCTCGTGGGCGGATTTCTCGCGATAGGCGCGGGGGAGGTCGTCGGGCTCCTCCATCCAGTGGGCGAAGAGTTCTCCGATGATGCGCTCGGCGTCTTCTTTTTCTCCTTCCAGAGCGGGGCTGAAATAGAGATTTTCGTAGAGGAAGTGTTTGAGCTGGCGACGCTCTTCGGCGATGGACGGGCTGAAGGCAGCTACGCGTTCGGGATGGCGGCGGATCGCGTCCAGCGATCGCACGCCGGCCTGCTCAAGACGGAGGCGAGTGTTCGAGATCAGGTCGCCTACCAGGCTATCGAAGACGCGCTTCAGGGCCTCGTTGAACAGGAGCTTCTCGACGGCCTTCGGGTACAGAGTTTGGGCTTCCCGGTAACACCGGTCGAATATATTGACGCAGCTGGAAATTTGCTCGATTGTGAGCAGGCGGGCTTCGTAACCGTCATCGAGATCGGCGGTGTTGTAGCCGATTTCGTCGGTGAGGTCGATCAACTGCGCTTCGAGGGGAGGACGCTGGTCCAGAAGATACTCGGCGAGTTCGGGGTGATCTTCAGGCTTGTAGTCATGCGAGTGCTTGATGATGCCTTCGCGGACTTCGAAAGTCAGATTGAGTCCGCGGAAGGCGGCGTAGCGCAGCTCGAAGTCTTCGACGATACGGAGCGCGTGGAGGTTGTGGTCGAAGGAAAATCCATGCTCGCGCATGGCTGTGTCGAGAGCCTTTTCTCCGGCGTGGCCAAAGGGTGGATGGCCGATGTCGTGGACCAGGGCCAGCGCTTCGACCAAGTCACCGTTCAGTCCGAGTTGGGCGGCGATGGTACGCGAGATCTGAGTGACTTCGATGGTGTGCGTGAGGCGGTTGCGGAAGTGGTCGGAGTAGCGGCGGGTGAAAACCTGAGTCTTCGCTTCCAACCGTCGGAAGGCGCGGGCGTGGACGACGCGGTCGCGGTCGCGCTGAAAATCGTTGCGGTAGGGATGGGACGGTTCGGGGTGGCGGCGTCCGCGGGAATCTTCCACTCGGACGGCATAGTCGGCGAGCTTGGAGTCAGTAGCCAGTTGCCAGCACCCAGTTGCCAGTTTACCGCTTGCATACAAGGTTCCTGGAGATGATTCGGACTCAGGGGTCTGGCTTATCGCCGTTTGTAGCCAGTGCCAGAAAGTGAGGTTTAGGATCTCCCCGCGAAAGGCAATTGACGGCTGGCCTCGCGTCGCCTAACATCCTCGCCCAAGACTTATCGGTCCTCATCGACAGTGTTAACAGCATGCTGGGGCAGTCGATCTCGCATTACCGCGTTCTCCGCAAACTGGGCGGCGGAGGGATGGGTGTGGTCTACGAGGCCGAGGATACCAAGCTCGGCCGCCATGTAGCATTGAAGTTCCTCCCGGAAAAACTCGCGAAAGATCACTTAGCCTTGGAGCGCTTTCAGCGGGAAGCGCGTGCCGCTTCTGCCCTCAATCATCCAAACATCTGCACGATTTTCGAAATAGATGAAGCAGACAGGCATGCGTTCATAGTTATGGAATTGCTGGAAGGCCAGACCTTGCGGCAGAAGATCATGGGCAAGGCGTTGGATGTGGAGACGGTGCTCGATCTCGGAATTCAAATAGCCTCGGCGTTGGAAGCTGCGCATAACAAAGGAATTGTGCATCGCGACATCAAGCCGGGGAATATTTTCGTAACTAGTTTCGTAACTAGTCTGGAGCAAGCCAAGGTGCTCGATTTCGGATTGGCGAAGCTGGAGAGAAGAGCTGCCGCGGGCGCTGATCCCACCGGCGCCACGATGACTGCCGAGGAGCACCTCACCAGCCCGGGTGTGGCAGTGGGAACAGTGGCATACATGTCTCCCGAGCAAGTCGCAGGTAAAGAACTTGACGTTCGAACGGACTTGTTTTCATTCGGGGCCGTGCTGTACGAAATGGCGACCGGACGGCAAGCGTTTTCGGGCAATACCTCAGGAATTATCTTTCATTCCATTCTGGAGAAGAACCCTCCGTCCGCTTCGCGTGTAAACCCTGAACTTCCGCAACGGCTGGAGGATGTTATTGCCAAGGCCCTTGAGAAAGACCGCGAGGTGCTGTATCAGCACGTTGCCGATATTCGTGCCGACCTAAAACGGTTGAAGCGCGATACCAGTTCGGGAGCTGTTTCCGCGCCGGTGGTCCGCCGAGCAAACTGGTGGAGAGGAAAGCCAGCATGGATCGCAAGCGGCGCGGCCTTGCTGTTGCTCGCGGGGGGCCTGGTTACACGCTACGCTTTCAGAACGCAGCATCAGACCATTGGCTCGGTAGCGGTGCTTCCTTTCAGCGGTTTGAGCGCCGATTCCAACGCAGAATTTTTGCAGGATGGAATCACAGATGGGATCATCGACACCCTTTCGCAGATGCCTAATCTGCGCGTCATGTCGAGCAGTTCCGTGCTCCGCTACAAGGGGCGCGAATCTGATCCGCAAAAGGCCGGCAAAGATCTGCATGTGGATGCCGTGCTCATTGGCCGCATCGCGCAGCGGGGCGAGCTTTTCTTCGTCAACGCCGAACTGGTCGACGTCGCTGACAACAGCCAGATCTGGGGTGAACAATACAGTGAAGAGATGGCAGACATTTCGGCGCTACAACAGAACATCGTGCGAGATATTTCGGACAGGCTCCGGCTGAAGCTGAGCGGCGCGGAGAAAGAGCATCTTGCAAAGCGGCCCACCGTGAATCCGGAGGCTTACGAACTTTACGTGCGCGGGCGGCACGAGATGTATAAGTCGACTGACGCCGGCTGGAGGAAATCCGTTGAATATCTTCAACAGGCAACTGATAAAGATCCGAGTTACGCAGCCGCCTATGCCGGTTTGGCGGATGGCTATGCGTTGCTGGGTAGTGGAGCCTATCTTCCCGCCGGAGATGCTTTTCAGAAGGCGGAGGTGGCAGCGAATCGCGCCATTGCATTGGATGAGTCGCTTGGCGAAGCTCATTTAGCACTCGCCCTGGTGCGCTGGTCCACCTACAAATTCGAAGCGGCGGAGAGAGAGTTCCGGCGGGCAATTGAATTAAGCCCGAATTTAAGCCTGGCCCACCAGCGTTACGCCGCATATCTCGTCTCATTGCGCCGCTTCTGCGAAGGTCTAAGCGAGGAAAAGCGCGCTCTGGAACTTGATCCGTTGAATCTCCATGCCAATAACCGGCTGGGAGAGATTTTCCTGTTTCAAGGCGATT
Organism: Acidobacteriota bacterium; assembly: GCA_046727255.1. GTDB lineage: Bacteria > Acidobacteriota > Terriglobia > Terriglobales > Acidobacteriaceae > Acidiflorens. Next base: position 6,886 of record JBKPCG010000078.1, read on the forward strand.
ACGACAAAGCGATCGAGCAATGGCGCAAGGGCCTGGAAGTCGATCCAGCTCATCCCGAAGCGCTTTACTATCTGTCATACGGGTATGAGCTTAAAGGGCAATATGACGAGGCAACGAAGTACTTGGACCAGGGGCTGACAAGCGAGGGGCACGCCGACATCGCTGCGGAAAACGAGCGTGCCTATGCGACCTCCGGCTGGAAGGGTCTGCTGCGCAAGCGAGTCGAAAGAGGCAGCGACCTAAGAAAAAAGGACTCTATGATCCCTACGGAGTCGCAGAGTCTTACGTAAAATTGGGAGACAACGATAAAGCTTTTCTTTGGCTGGATAAGACCTATGCAGAGCAAATTCCCATGTCGTTCCTGATGGTTGATCCGGACCTCGAGAAAATACGCTCCGATCCTCGATACACAGACCTAGTTCACCGCATTGGTTTCCCGCAGTAATACGATCAGAGCGCGAATGATAGCGCTGAGCCCCTGAAAGGCCGCTCTACTGCTTTTCTTCCTTGGCCAGCTTGACCTTGGCGGAGTCCAGTTTCTTCTGGACGCGAGCTATGTCGGTCTGGTCGACTTCAGCGGCGATGGTGCGATTCCATTCGACCAGGGCGCGTTCCCAGTGGGTTGCGGCTAACTTCAGGCGGCCGGTTTTCTGGTACAGATCGCCGAGGTGGTCGTGCACGGTGGGATCGGTGTTGATCTTCTGCGAGGCTTTGACGAGGCTTTCTTCCGCTAATTCGTACTTTCCTAAACGGAAGTAGGCCCATCCGATCGAGTCGAGATAGGCGCCGTTGGTGGGATCGATATCGAGGGCGCGCTTGATGTATCCGAAGGCTTCATCCAATTTCGTGTTCTGGTCGGCCAGCATGTAGCCGAGATAGTTCAACGCCATGGCATGTTGCGGGTCGCTGGCGATTACTTTCTTGAACTGCTGCTCGGCATCGGCATAGCGTTTCTGGCGCTCGAAGGAGGAGCCGCGCAGAAACCAGATGTATTCTTTGTCATCTTGTTTGGTGGAGAGCTGTTCGGCTTTGTCGAGGGCCTGCTCGGCTTCCGGATAGCGCTTGAGGCGGGTGTTCATCTGCGCGAGCGTGATGTAGACCGCGCGATCGTCCGGGGCGCCTTTCAGCATCGCCTGGACGTCCTTGAGCGCATGGTCGGCGTTACCCATGTCGGCCTGCTGGGCGGCCAGGACCATCTTCAGGTCGCGGCTGTTGGGAAATTTTTGGGTGGCTTCCTTGGCGGCATCGGTGGCCTTCTGCCATTCCTTGGCTTCGCGCCAGGTGTCGATGATCTGCTGGTAGCCCCGTTCGCCGTTGTCATCGCCCCCGAGGGCGATCACCTGGCGGAAGGTATCAACGGCGGCCTGGTTGTTACCCTGATCGCGGTAAACGGTGCCCAGGCGTTCCAGGAAAACCGCTCGATTGCTCTTCTCGCCTGCGGTGTAAGTGGCAGGGTCGGCCTTTTCGGCTTTCTTCAGCAGATCTTTCAGGACCTGCGCGGCTTCATCAAATCGTCCCTGGGCCTGGTAAATAGCGGCGATGTTGTACGGGACTTCGATGGAGTCCTGCACCATCGTCTCGGCCTTCTTCAGATGTTCGAGAGCGGTATCGAACTTGCCTTGTTTACGGTAGATTTCGGCGATACGCACATAGGTCTGCGCATCTTCGGGATTGGCGTCGGCGATGACCTTGTATTGATCGAGGGCGGCATCGGTCTGGCCGTCGTTGAGCAAGTTCTGAGCCAGGCCACGAATGGCGTCGAGATTATCGCGGTCGAGTTCGATGGCGTGACGGTAGGCCTCAATGGCGTTCTTATATTGCTTCTGCTGCTCGTAGGTGTAGCCGAGCGCGGAGTAAAGCTTGGCGGAGCGGGCAGCATCGGGCACCGCGCTGAGAACTTGGGCGGCGCGAGTGGTGTCTCCCAGTTCGTTGTAGAGATAAGCCAGGGTGGTTACCGCCTCTTCGGAGCTAGGCTGTAGCCGAATCGCGGTCTTGAATTCGTTTTCCGCTTTTTGCAGGTCGTTGTTGAGTCGGTACAGACGGCCGAGAAGCAGATGGTCGTCCATACTATCGGCCTGCAGTTTGATGATCTGCTCGTACTGCTCAATGGCGAGCTTTAGAACACTCTGCGATCCGTTGCCGGACTGCATGTCGCCGAGCGAACGCAGGTAGATGCGGCCAAGCAGACGCCGAGCTTCCAGATTGTTGGGGTCGCGCTTGAGAATGTCCTGAGCTTCGACGACGGCGTCGCGAATGCGGCCGGTGCGGGCGTAGAGCTCGGCTAGGCCGGAGGTCAGGTATTCGGACGTGGGGTCGGCCTCAATGGCGGCCCGGTATTCCTCGATGGCCTTGTTGGCCAACTCACTGCGGCCGTAAGTTGCCACCTGCTCCTCGTACATGTGCGCGAGGGCGAAGTGGTAGTAGGCGGCGGCGCGGTCGGGTGCTTTACGGGTGGGGGCTTGGGCCGTGTTCGAGTGGTCGACGACCGAGGACGCTACCTTGTCAATGACGCGGGGATCGGGCTCACTCTTTGGCTTATTCTGCGCCAAGATCACGGTGCCTGCAGTCGAAAGGCAAATGACCAAAAAAAACTGTCTTTTCATTAAGAATCCTAGAATTGCGGCTTTACCCTACCTTGGATGCCAATCTAGAGCGTTTGGTCTTTCTATTCTACCTATTCTACCCTTCGCGGGCGTTATGGCGGGTTGGAAGCGGAGTGACGGCCGAAAGCCGGAAGTACAGGGGCTTTGGGGCTGGGGCGACTACGCTATTTGCTGTAGAGACGGGGCCTGCCCCGTCTTGTTTGCTTCGGCGTTACTTCATCCCCTGAGGGAGACGCGGCACGCCGCGTCTCTACGCATTGGGCGTGCGCGAAACGCATCGGTGTGGCGAACGCTAAGACACGTTTAATGTCGGAAATGGCGTACTCCGGTGAAGATCATCGCCAGCCCCAGGCGATCGGCGGCTTCGATTACTTCCTGGTCGCGCACCGAGCCTCCGGGCTGGATGATGGCAGTGGCGCCCGTTCTGGCGATTTCTTCTAGACCGTCGGGGAATGGGAAGAAGGCGTCGGAGGCGGCGACGGTTCCCTTCAGCGGCAGTTGCGCTTTCATGGCGCCGACTTTGCAGGCATCGACTCGGCTCATTTGTCCGGCGCCGATGCCCACGGTTTGACCGTCGCGGGCGTAGAGGATGGCATTCGACTTTACGTGCTTGCAGACTTTCCAGGCGAAAAGCAGCGCGCGTTTTTCTTCGGGTGTGGGTGGACGCTTGGTAACGATTTTCAATTCGGAGTCGGCTAGCTGGTGGAGGTCGGCGTCTTGGACGAGCATGCCGCCCGAGATATTTCTCAGGACCCAGTTCTGCTGGCCTGCCGGAACTTCGACGAGGCGCAGGTTTTTCTTGGTGGCGAAGGTTTCTTTGGCCGCGCTGTCGAAAGCTGGAGCGGCGATGACTTCGAGGAAGAGCTTCGACATTTCTGTGGCGGCTGCGGCGTCGACCGGGCGGTTTACTCCGATCACGCCTCCGAAGGCCGAGACGGGATCGCATTCGAGGGCGCGCAGATAGGCTTCGGCAAGGGTCTTGCCGGTAGCGACGCCACATGGGTTGGTGTGCTTGATGATGGCGCAGACGGTTTCGTCGAAATCCTGGGCGAGGTCCCACGCGGCTTGCAGGTCGGTGATGTTGTTGTAGGAAAGCTCCTTGCCTTGCAGCTGGCGGGCGTTGGCTACGCCCATGCCGGAGCCGTCGGAGTAGATCGCGGCCTTCTGGTGAGGGTTCTCTCCGTAGCGGAGGTCCATCGTTTTTTGAAACGACAGGCGCAGCGTTTGCGGGAATCCCTCGGCGGAATGCAGTTCGAAGTGGCCGTTGACGCCAACGCGCTCGAGCGTAGAAGCGATTGCGGAATCGTAGGCCGCAGTGGTGGCGAAGGCTTTTTGCGCCAAGCGCCATTTGGTCTCTGAGGACAAGGAACCGGCGGAGCGGGCCATCTCGCCGGCAATGGCGTCGTAATCGGTGGGCGAGGTGACGACCGCTACGTCCTGAAAATTCTTGGCGGCGGAACGGATCATCGAGGGGCCGCCGATGTCGATGTTCTCGATCAGTTCCTCAAAATGGACTCCAGGCTTGGCAGCGGTCTTCTCGAAAGCGTAGAGATTCACTACCACCATGTCGATTGCGGGAATGTCATGTTCGGCTACGGCGGAGCGATGGGCAGAGTCCTGGCGGCGATGCAGGATGCCGCCGTGCACTTTTGGATGCAGGGTCTTCACGCGGCCGTCGAGCATTTCGGGGAATCCGGTGAGTTCGGAGATGTCTTTCACAACTATGCCGGATTCGCGCAGAAGCTTTGCGGTGCCGCCGGTGGAAACCAGTTCGACGCCCATGCCGGCGAGTTTGCGGGCGAAATCTACCAGTCCGGATTTGTCGGTGACGCTGAGAATGGCGCGCTGGATTTTGGACATGAGGGGCCTCGGGGATGCGGCGTGAACGAGAATTTTAGCAGCTGGGATGGGAGTTCTCAGTGTCGGTTCTCAGTTCTCAGTCGCACGAAGGCCGCCATTGCATCAGAAAGGCCGAGACCTTCATCCAAGGTGTAGGGTTTGGGAGGTTACTGAGAACTGGGGAACCGAGAACTGTTTTTAGGTTTTTGCTTTGGCTTTCAGTTTAACCTGCCCGCCCTGGGTCTCGACTGAGTAGACCACGGTGTCGCACTTGTGCTGCTTGCGGATTTCGGCGGTCTTTTTCTTGACGAAGGCGGCAAAGGAGTCGAGGCTGCCGGAAACTTTTTCTCCCGACTTTTGCTTTGCTTCGGTGAGCGCCTTGTAGAGAGATTCGACTTTCGCACTCTCGGATTGGGCATCGGAGTATTGCACCGAGAAGGGCTTATCTTTAGCCGCCGCCTGAGCCGTCGCCTGGTTGTGATGGCCGATGCCGTATACCGGATGGTGCTTGGACTCGTGTTCTGGCGTGGGCCGCACGCCTTGCACCGAGAGGATGGCGTCCTGCGGGCGGCGGTAGCCTTCTTCGCGGATGCGCATCTTCTTTCGCCAGAGATCGCTGTGGATGGCGTAGCGCTGGGCCATTTCGTTGTAGCGATAGCGCTGAGAGAAGCTCATGCGCCCGCCATCACTGAACTTGCGGATGAGGTTTGTCACCTTCCACTCGATTTCGGTGGGAGGGCGCTTGGCCGGGTTGTTGAAAAAAATCTCGTACTCGATCTTCAGCCGGCGGAGCTGATGGTCGAGGACATTCAGTTCCTCATCAATGGTCACGGGAACACTCGCTCACAGAATAGACCGGAAAGGGAGCGGGGGCGAGGTTCCCTGCGGTCAGGGCGGTAATGGTACGAAAGTACCGTAAAGGCAGCATTTAGCACTTAGCACTTGGCATTTTGCAACGGCAGACGGGGGCCCCGGGAGCGGCGGTCCGAACAAGCCGGGACGTGGATTTTCGCGGATTTGCTGGCAATGCAGGCGGAGACGGGGCACGCCCCGTCGCTACGTATTAATTATTTCGAGGTGCTGGCGGCCATTTTCTTGACCATGGCCAGGACTAACTTGCGGTCGCTGTCGTTCAAGCTGACGGAGTAGCGCCGGATCTGGCTCAGGAAGCGGACTTCATCGTCGGAAAGCTGGGGCAGGCCTTTGTGTCCGTTGGAGTTGCCTTCCGCAAAAAATTGCGAGAGCGCCAGGTCCATGGCGCCAGCTATTTTGGCGAGCGTGTCGAGCGAGGGAATGGTGTGGCCGTTCTCCACCCGCGACAGATAGCAGCGGAGGAGGCCAGTGCGCTTTTCGATGTCGCCCTGCGACATCCCTTTCTGCAGCCGGTAGTTGCGGATGGTTTCGCCGATGTTCATAGGTGCGCGATTGATTTAGTCACGCCAAAGATTGCTGAATAGTAAACAGAGTAACTGCGTCTGGCAAGTGGAAATTCCTTGCACTCAAAATGCTGCATGTCCTGAAGGGCTTGCGTTATCCACAGAGCTGCGCTACGCCGGTAAAGTCACTTCTTCAACGTACCCGCCAGGAAGTCAATCGTGCGTTTCCAGGCATCGGCCGCGTCATCGGGTCGATATCCCTGTTTGTTGTTGGGATTTTCGAAGGCGTGGCCGGCGTCAGGATAGACCTTGATGTCGGCCTTCTTGCCGAGTTGAGTTAGAGCTTGCTGAAATTTCTTGACGTCGTCGGGAGTGATGCCGCGATCCTGTCCGCCGAACATTCCTAGAATAGGCGCGTTGATCTTTTTCAATTCCACGGGATCGGTGATCAGGGGGCCATAGTTGATGACATCGGCTGCCAGCGTCGGTTCGAGGATCGCCACACGAAGCGAGTATCCACCGCCCATGCACCAGCCGATCGAGCCGATGCGGTCTTTCTTCACATTGGCTTGCGTGGCAAGATAGGCGAAGGCGGCGTGGAGGTCGCGACTGGCGCGGTCTTCGGGGACACCGCGCATCAGTTCGTGAGCGAGATCAGGGTTGTCCGCAACCTTGCCGCGATAGAGGTCTATGGCAAGAGCGACATAGCCCTGGTCGGCGAATTTGGAGGCTTGTTCTTTCACCCAATCGTTCAGTCCCCAATATTCGTGGATCACGATCAGGGCGGGAAACGGGCCTTTGCCGGCGGGCGTGTAGAGCATGCCCGTCACGGTGTCGTCGCCGGATCTATAGGAGATGGATTTGCCGTCCGCGGCTTGGGCTGAGAAGGAAAAGGAAAGAATCAGCGCCAGGAGGAGAAGTTTCATATGTGTGCTCCGAAGTTTGGGTCACATCATGTTAGCAGGACATCGAGCGCGTTCGCTGCATTGGAAAGCAGGTCCTTCCCCCTTCGGCTCCGCTCAGGGTCAGAATGACTATTCATAATTGGGTAATTGCGGGCTAATTGTGCTTGATAAATTTGCCATTCTTCTGGCCGGTTAGCGAGTTGAAGAGCGTCTCGAGGAATGCGTCTTCAGAAATGAATTCGCCCGAGTATTTTTTCCAGGGATCCAGAAGCTTCTTCTCCTTCATCTGCGCCAGGTTCATTTGTTTCCTTAACGCATCGGCCACGACGGCGCGCGTGTCTTTCAACATCTTCACATAGGCGCGGACGTCATCCAGGCTGGAGACAGGACCGTGGCCCGGGATGACTTTCACATCGGGTGGGAGTTGTGCTACAGCCTTCTCTACGCCGTCGATCATGCCGTCGATGCTGCCGCCGCCGTCTATGTCGATAAAGGGAAATCCGTAGGTGACGAAGTCGTCGCCCATGTGCACGACGTTCGACTTTGGAAAATAGATGACCGAGTCGCCGTCAGTATGTCCGGCAGGAAAATGCAGGGCGCGAATGTCTTCGCCGTTCAGGTGGACGGTGACATCGTGATCGAAGGTAATGATCGGCAGCGCGCCCTTGGGCTGCGGCTTGTGCTCGATATGGATCGATCCGCCGTTGCCGGCCGTGCTGCCTTCCTCGAGGCGCTTCCGAACGTTGTCGTGGGCGATGATCGGAGTCTGCTTCTGGAAGAACTCGTTACTGCCAGTGTGGTCGTGGTGATAGTGCGTATTGATGATGAAGCGCACGGGCTTGTCAGTGATGCCTTTGAGGGCGGCTTGAATTTTCTCGGCGAGCGGCGCGTACTGGTCATCGACGACGACGATGCCGTCGTCACCGACTGAGGCGCCAATGTTGCCGCCAGCACCTTGCAGCATGTAGACCGTGCCGGCCACTTTGGTGACTTTGATTTCAACTTTGCTGAAGTCCTGATCCTGGGCCAGGCACAAGGCGCTTGAGAGGAGTGCGAGGATTGCAATGCGAAGCATGATGCGCACCAGAGTCACCCATGACAAGGAGGAATTGTAAACCAGGTGGTAGGGGCAGCGGGCAGGCGGCGGCTGGCAGGTCTCAAGTCTCGAAGGATCAGGAGTCGAAGGGCCGCGCGATGGAAAACCTTTTCCCACAGCTTTCAGCGGAAAAGTAGCAAGTCGCGTCTCTCTAGAAGAGATTTTCCTGCAAGCTGCCGTCTGCGACCTGCTCTACGGTGTGCCTTCGTACAGGGGCCAGAGGCGATCGGCGGTGACTCGGTAGATGGCGAAGCTGGTGCCGGCATCGGTGGTGCGGCGGAAGAGCAATTCGCCGCGGCCGTCGCCATCGGCGTCGATGGCGTCGATCAACTCCATGCGGGGAGTGACTTCCAGATGACGCGCGTCAGTGCGTGCGAAGAATACTCGACGCAGCACTCCTTCGAGAGTTGCTCGGGCGACCAAGGTAATCTCGTCGCCGTCTCCAGTGGGAGCGGAGCCTGCGGTTGCAATCGGGCGTGTCTCGGCTGAGAGCACCAGGACTGCGTCATTGGAGTTGGAGAGATCGAAGATGCTCAGATGCACGTCGTCGAAAACCTGGGAAAGCGGTTTGGACGCGCTCGAAGTCTTGCGGGGACGCGCAGGCGAAGTCCCGGGAGCGGCGGCGTTCGTCCTGGCAAGCTCAGAGGAGGCGAGTTCCAGCACTTTGGCGCGGTAAGCCCCCTCGTCTCCGGGTCTGAGGTAGAAGTTGTAAGGCCGCGGCTCAGGGCCGTCGGCATCGGAAATCGCTGGGATGATGACGATCTGACCGGAACCTGTAGCGTCTTTGGGGGGCTTGGCGGGCGCTGAGTCTTCGTCGAGGTTCTTGACAAGTTCGCGACGGGCAGATGGATCCGGCTTTCCGCGGCGCAGGATAGGCCGGTTCGGGTCTTCGACGGGCGGAGGAGGCTCCTGCACTTTTACGGTTTCCTGCGGCTTGGGCGCTGGAGTAGGCGGAGGGGCTTTTTCCGCAGGCGGCGCTTCCGGGGGCTTGGCGTCGCCTCGATGCAAGCGCGGCGGGGCATCTTTGTCTTCGATCTTGGGAGTCTCGTACTTCTTGCCCTTTTCGGGAGCCTTGGTCCCGGCGGGAAGCCACGTGCCTTCGGCCATCCAGACGTGGCTGGCCTGTCCGGGCTGAGTGATGGTGAAGATGCCCTGCGACACGCCCGCGCGGAAGCCTTCATAGACAACGCCAAAGTCGAGCGCCATGGGGACCGGAGTGCCTTTGTACGAGCCGGCGTCGAAAAACTTTCCGTCCACGGAAATGGCGACGGGAATCAAGTGCGCTTTACCGTTGGGAAAGAGCTGGATCAGTCCGAGCGCGCGCGGTCCTTTCGAAACCGCGGGTTTGCGGCCATACTGCGCGATCGTGCCCTGCGCCGCTGCATGGAGGGACGACAAGAACGTGACGGCGAGCAGTGTCGTGCGATATAACCAAGTGCTACGAGGAAAGGATCCCATGGAAGTCAATGATAAAGCCCCCGACTTCAGTACGACGGATGAGAACGGCCAAGAAGTTGCCTTGAAGGATTTTCGGGGCAAGACGAGAGTACTGTTTTTCTATCCCAAGGCCGATACTCCGGGTTGAACGAAAGAAGCGTCCGGGTTCCGTGACGTATACAGCCAGATTAAGAGGACGGGAGCCGTCGTGCTCGGCATTTCGGCGGATAGTTCCGCCAAACAAAAAAAGTTTAAGGACAAGTACAACCTTCCCTTCCCGCTCCTCGCCGATACCGACAAGAAAATCTGTCAGGCTTTTGGCGTGATAAAAGACAAGACCATGTACGGGAGGATATTCAAAGGCATTTCCAGGATGACCTTCGTGATTGGGCCGGACGGCAAGATCAAACACATCTTCGATAACGTGAAGGCGGCCGGGCACGCGGAGGAGGTGCTGGCGTGGTTGAAGAGCGCCTGAACAGGGAGGTCAGAGGTTAGAGGTCAGATTGCAGAGGTAACGTCGGCTGTTTTTACTTCTGCAATCTGACCTCTAACCTCTGACCTTCTTTTTGGCTAGTGAGCTTTATGCGCTGCTCTGCCAGAGATTGTGAAGGTGATGGCGTGTTCAGCCGGAATCACAGCTTCCTGCTTGCCGGTTGCGGCTGCTACGCCTGTCCCGGCACCTGCGCCGGCGATGGTTCCGATGGCTGCGCCCTTTCCTCCACCTGCGATTGCGCCGATGATCGCACCGGCGGCCGCGCCGCCGCCGATCTTGGTTGCGTTGCTCTTGGTGTGGCTTTTGCCGGTTACGTGATAGGCACTGCTGGAAACCAGTATCGAGCGACCATTCGCTCGAATGGAAGTGAGACGGATCGACAACTGGCCGGGAGCATGCAGGCGTCCGCTGGACTTGGCGAGTGTCACCTTGCCGCGTACCGGACTACCTGCTGGGGCAATTGTTTTTCCGCCGACCGCGAGATTCCTTGCCAGTGATCCTTCCAAAGTTTGTCCCGCCTGAGCTGTGCCGGAGCTGATCTCCGAGCCGATGCGGATGGTCACGGGAGTTCCAGCAGGAATGGTCTGGGCTACGGCGAACGCCGTCGCCAGCAATAGAGTTGCAATGGGTAGAATTCTGCGCAGCATCACACGCCCCTTTTCAACGCAGGCCACCGGCGCTTGTGCTCCGACCGTGTGGAAAATCTGCGCTTGATCCTACAATTGTAGATCGATGTATTTTTTTACCAGCGTATCGGAGGTGCATGATCGCGATTGGTCGAGTGGCCTGGTTGAAGGTAGAGTTTTTCGATCGCGATCCACGCCGGGTCGCACGGGCGTTGCTGGGGAAGTTGCTGATCCGCAAGACGCCGCGCGGAGTACTGGCTGGACGGATTGTCGAGACTGAGGCTTATCTTGGCGAGGATGACGAGGCCGCACATTCCTTTGCAGGGAAGACGGCTCGCAACTCAGTGCTCTTTGGACCTCCTGGACGGGCTTATGTGTACTTCATTTACGGCAACCATTATTGTCTGAATGTTTCCTGTTTGCCGGATGGCGTTGCCGGGGGCGTACTGTTTCGGGCTCTGGAGCCGGTGGCGGGAATTGAGGAAATGGCCGCGGCGCGAGATGCCACGGTGACGAACCCGGGCGATCTGAGAAAGATTTCTTCCGGCCCGGGGCGGATGGCGGAAGCGTTCGGCGTCACGCGCGAACGCGACAATGACAAGAGCCTCGTCAGTGCGAAGTCGGATCTGCGGATTGGCGATGACGGATATCGGGTGCGCCGGGCGATTGTCACGCCGCGGATTGGAATTGTGAAATCGGCGGCTATGCCGTTGCGGTATCTGGTGGCGGGGAATCGCTTTGTGTCCGGGGCGAGGGTGTAGCTCCGGCGTCCCGCTATAGACTCAGGCTTCTCACTCCGCGTATCTTTTCACTTCAGTCCAGACCCAGGAGAATTCATGCGAAATTGCACTCGCCCAATTTTGGTCATCTTCATTCTCACCCTTTTCAGCTTCGCCCAGGCAAACAATCTCGATGCTCTGAAACTCGACGCTCTGAAAAAAGAAGCGCTCGCAAAGGTTGAGGCGCGGCAACAACTGGTCCAGCAGATGGTGGATCAGATTTTCAGCTTCGCGGAGCTGGGCTTCCAGGAAGTGGAAACGTCGAAGTACGTGACTGGCATCCTGGGGAAAAACGGGTTCAAGGTGGAACGCGGCGTGGCGGGGATTCCCACGGCGTGGGTAGCGACGTATGGGTCGGGCAAGCCGGTGATTGGGTTCATCACCGACATCGACTGCATTCCGCGGGCATCGCAGAAGCCGGGGGTGGCGTATCACGATCCGATCGTTGACGGAGCACCCGGGCACGGCGAGGGGCATAACTCGGGCATGGCCGTAAACGTCACGGCCGCGCTCGTGCTCGAGGAATTGATGCAGGAGCACAAGATTTCCGGCACGCTCAAGATCTTTCCCGGTGTCGCCGAAGAACTGTTGGGCACGAAGGCATTTCTGATTCGGGCCGGGTTGTTCAAAGATGTTGACGCAGTGCTGGGAGTACACGTAGCCGACGAGTTCGGTACCGGGTACGGGCAGACGTTCGCTCCGCAAGGGCTGGTTTCCGTCCAGTATTTTTTTCACGGTAAAGCAGCGCACGCGGCGGGTGCTCCGTGGGATGGACGCAGCGCGCTCGATGCGGTCGAACTCATGGATACAGGTTGGAACTTTCGACGCGAGCATCTGCGATTGCAACAGCGGTCGCACTACGTGATCATCAACGGCGGCGATCAGCCGAACGTCGTGCCTTCCGAGGCGGGGGTCTGGTACTACTTCCGGGAAATGGATTACCCGCACATTCTGGAGTCGTACAAATTGGGCGACACTATGGCGCAAGCGGCGTCCATGATGACCGGTACGACCTTTACGAAGAAGCTGGTGGGATCGGCTTGGCCGCCACACTTCAACAAGGTGATTGCGGAAGTACAACAGAAGAACATTGAAGCGGTCGGCATGCCCGCGTGGGAGGCCGCGGACCAGGCTCTGGCGAAGGCGTTGCAAAAGGAGTTGGGTAAGGCTGAAGACGGTTTGAAGGCGAAAGTCGAGGCATTAAAGCCGCCGTCGCCCGACACCGAGCAGGGCGGCTCGGATGATGTGGGTGATATTTCGTGGGTCGTGCCGATGGTGTATCTGAGGTATCCGGCGAACATTCCCCATACGCCCGGTCACAGCTGGGCCGACGGGGTGGCGATGGCGACTCCGCTTGCGCATAAGGGGTCGGCGGCGGGAGCAAAAGTGCAGGCGCTCACCGCACTCGATTTGATGCTGTCGCCGGAGACGCTGCGGAATGCGTGGGCGTATTACAAAGACGTACAGACGAAAGACATGAAGTACACTCCGTTGATTGCGGCCGACGATCAGCCCGCCATCGAGATGAACAAGGAGAAGATGGAGAAGTTCCGTCCAGAGATGCGGAAGTACTACTACGATTCGTCGAAGTACAAGACGTATCTGGAGCAGCTGGGGATTCAGTATCCGACGGTGAAGAAGTAGTGACGCGGCGGGCGAGACGCCCGCCGGACAATCGACGGTACGCCGGCGCTACTTTGCCGCGCTACTTTCGGAGGCACTACTTTTTGGGATTGAGGATTCGGTTGTCGATCAGGCGCGTGGAACCTACATAGGCCGCAACTGCTACCAGCGCCGGACGCTCAATTTGGTCGACCGGATCGAGGGTGTCGGGATCGACGATCTCAAAGTAATCCAGTCGGACCTGCGGTTCCTGCGCGAAAACTTTGGTGGCGGCGGCGATCAGTCTTGCAGCGCTTCTCTCTCCGGCACGAGACTCGTCTTCCACGCGATTTAATGAGCGATGCAGGGCGAGCGCCCGATGGCGCTCGTCGGGATTCAGATAGGCGTTGCGCGAGCTCATGGCCAGCCCGTCGGGCTCACGGACAATGGGACAAATCACAATCTCCACCGGGAAATTCAAGTCGCGGACCATGCGGCGAATGACCGCGGACTGGGCGGCATCCTTCTGCCCGACGAAGGCTACATCGGGCTCGATGATGTGGAAGAGTTTGGAGACCACAGTGGTCACGCCGCGAAAGTGGCCGGGACGCGAGTGTCCGTCGAGCTTCTCGCTCAAGCCTTCGACGACGACCCACGTTGCTTCGCCCAGGGGATACATCTCTTCAGCCGAGGGCGCGAACAGAATGGCCACACCTTCTTTTTCCAGAAGCTCGCGGTCGCGTTCGTACGGCCTGGGATACTTGGCGAGGTCTTCGGTAGGGCCAAACTGAGTCGGATTTACGAAGAGGGAGACGACTACGGTGTCACACTGCGCCGTCGCGGCGCGAACCAGCGAAAGATGGCCTTCGTGCAGAGCGCCCATGGTGGGTACGAGTCCGAGGCGTTGGCCGTTTGCTCGGGCCAGGCGGCAGGCGGCGCCGGTTTCAGTGATATTGGAGAGGATCTTCACAGGCTCGCATTGCGGTCATGGCGCTTCGTAAGCCCGAACCTGCAAATCTTTTAGCGTCCCCATCAGCAATCCGCGGTTCTCGCGCAGCTTCGCCTTGGATCGCTCGGAAGCATCCGAGGGCGCCGCCTGGCTGACAAGCACGACGCGGCCGTAAGGCCACGCGGTCTCGGGGAGGGAAACCAATTCGGCAGGGACCTGTTCCGGCGTCAGAATATGAACCTCATGATTCTGAAGATCGACGAGGCCGATCCCGTCCTCGCGGACGACGAGCTGAGGATTCTTCCATTGGGCCAAGTCCTGAAGCCTGGGATATTTGGTGCGGTCGGCGTCCGGAATGCGTTCCAGTCCGTTCGGCTGAGGCGTTTCTGTTGCCGTCTGAGAAACTGGGGCCTCGGGCTTGGTGCATGCCACAAGAGTCCCGAGCAGGATCAAGGCGATGAGGTTTCGCAAAATGGTCTGTCTCCGCTCCTATTATCGCCGCAGGGCGCGCTTCCGTTGAAGTACCGTTTCGAGCGCCGCCTGCGTGTCTTTGGGCAAATGATACGACTCGGCGTCGGAGGGAAACTGGCCTCGAGCTACGTCGCCCTTGAAGGCCTCAACCGCCTGCGTGATTAGCGCGGATGCGTCTCCGTAACGCCGTACGAACTTGGCCGGAGGGCTGAACGTCAGGTTGACCAGGTCGTGGAAGACCAGCACCTGGCCATCGCAGTCGGGGCCGGCGCCGATGCCAATGGTCGGCGTTTCCACTTCGGAGGTAATCATGGCGGCGACCTCGCGCGGAATACCTTCCAGATAAATGCAGGCGACTCCGGCTCGATCGAGGGCGACGGCATCGCGCATGAGCTGCTCGATCGCATGCAGCGTTTTGCCTTGCACTTTGTAGCCGCCCATCATGTTGACGGATTGCGGCGTCAGGCCGATGTGTCCGGCGACCGGAATCTCGGCATCGATCACGCGGCGGATGACGTCCACACGCTTCTCTCCACCTTCCATCTTCACCGCTTCGACGCCGGCTTCTTTCACGAAACGGGCAGCGTTGTGGACGGCCTCTTCGGAGGTTTCGTGGTAGGAACCATAGGGCATGTCAGCAACGAGGAACGCGTCTTTCACTCCTCGACGTACGGCGCGGACGTGGTGGAGCATCTCGTCTACCGTGACCGAAAGCGTGTTCTCGTAGCCGAGCATGGTCATGGCCAGCGAGTCGCCGACCAGTACGATGTCGATGCCGGCTTCGTCGATGAGGCGGGCGGTGGCGTAGTCGTAAGCCGTCAGGCAGGTGATGGGATCGCGGTGCAGCTTCTTTTCACGAAGGGTTGCGGTGGTGACCTTGCGGCGGGGTACGCCGACGGGCGTGAGACTCACGATGTCCTCCAGTGCCCCTCCGGCTCGGCCGGATAGAGCCTGTACGCATCTTGGATGATGCTGGGGTATTGTAGCAGCAAAGGGGGCGTTGGTCGATGGCCGGTACTCGTCCAGTGGATGGGTGACACTTTCATTCCTTTCGTTGCGATGAGTTCTGGCGGAGGAACTGAAGTGGGGTTAAGTAGCCCAGGGCCTGGTGAGGGCGGACGGTGTTGTAGATTTTTTCCCAGTGGCGGAGT
>JBKPCG010000079.1:0-18252 GCA_046727255.1 Acidobacteriota bacterium
TCGGTTTAAGCTTAAAAGCCATTCCCTTCCCGAAAACACATCAATGTCCCTGGTGCTGAATCTTGATTACATTCGCCTACATCTATGCAGCATGAACGTTGAAACGGCTTCTTCAGATCTTCTCTCTTCCGGCGCGTTGAATGGCAATTTGCCGCCAGAGCCAGTGGGTAACCCGGCGGAGCCCCCGGAAGCCCTGCTGCTCGACGCCTACTCGCGCGCGGTGATTACTGCGGTCGACCGGGCGAGTCCCTCCGTCGTCAATATTGAGGTGCATCAGGCGGCAGGAAAGTCCCGCTCAGGAGAACCGCGCGAGCGACGTGGAGGCGGCTCGGGCTTTGTGTTCACGCCGGACGGCTTGGTCCTTACCAATAGCCACGTCGTGCACGATGCCACGCGAATCGATGTCACCCTTCTGGATGGCAGGCGAGTGCCCGCGCACACGATCGGGGACGATCCGGCAACGGACCTGGCGGTGATCCGGATTGACGCTACTGGCTTGCAGGTAGCTGAACTTGGGGACTCGCAGCAATTGCGGCCAGGACAGATCGCGATTGCAATCGGCAACCCTTATGGGTTTCAGTCTACGGTTACAGCGGGCGTGATCAGCGCGCTGGGACGATCGTTGCGGTCATATTCGGGTCGACTAATCGAGGACGTAATTCAAACCGACGCGGCGTTGAATCCGGGAAATTCCGGCGGGCCGCTGGTGAATTCCGCGGGCGCGGTGATCGGCGTGAATACGGCAACGATTCTGCCGGCACAAGGAATTTGTTTTGCGATAGGGATCAACACGGCGAAGTTCGTGGCCAGCCGCTTGTTGCGGGACGGGCGCATCCGGCGGAGTTGGATTGGGGTTTCGGCGCAGACTGTGCCGGTTCATCGTCGAGTGGTGCGTTTTTACGGTCTGGCGCGTGAGAGTGGCGTGGTGGTGATAGGCGTGGAAGACCGCAGTCCTGCTCGGGCCGCGGGTTTGCGAGAAGGCGACGTCATTGTTGCGCTCGACGACAAACCCGTGGCGGGCGTGGACGATTTGCATCGTCTGTTGACAGATGCGCAGGTGGGGGCGCGGTGCGAGTTAACTGTAATCCGCCATACCGAGAGGTTAATTGTGCCGATTGTGCCGGAGGAAGTGCGGTAGAAACTCAACACCCAGAGCGCGACACTTCGCAAACGAGTCGGTGGTTTGACTCCGAGACCGCAGCCCCATAAGGTGTTAACCGTTGGGCTGTCGGCTTGCGATGCAACATCGGCTGTTTCTAAGATCCAATCTGGTGAGTTCGAGCATGCTCCGGCTACGAGTGTTTCGAAGTCCCACTTTATTATTCGTGACCGCACTTTTGGTGCGAGTTTATTTTTTGTAACCCTGTTCCGCACTACCTCTGTCCAAAGAGTCTGGGACACCGGTTATGAGGCTTGCCACATTGCGGCATCGGTCGCGACGGGACAAGGCTTCAGTTCACCGTTCGGAGTGCCGACAGGTCCCACCGCCTGGGTTCCCCCGCTTTATGTCAGTATTCTGGCAATCGTCTTCAAAATTTTTGGGGCGTACACGACGACCGCGGCATGGACGATGCTATTGCTGAACGCACTGTTCGCGGCGCTCACCGCCATGGCCATGTACTTTGTGGGCGAGAGAATCCTAGGCAGCGGGGTCGGCGTCATCGCCGGATGGATTTGGGCGCTTTCTCCCTATGCGGTGACGATGTCTATCAAAGTATGGGAAACAAGCCTTTCGGCCCTTCTGGTTGTCGCTGGCCTTCTGCTGTACGAGCGTGTCAAAGAGTCCCCGCACTGGATGGACTGGGCCGTTTGGGGCCCATTCTGGGGCTGTGCCATGCTGGCCAATACCGTACTCGTGATTTTCTATCCGTTTCTGTCCCTTGGAGCGGTTGGCCGGGACCGAAGACGGTTTAGGCTTCAAATTGTCGCTGCCGTGGCCTTATCCGCCATTGTTGGACCGTGGATCCTACGCAATGATCTCCGACTGCATAGCTTTATTCCTGTTAGCGGTAACTTCGGCGAAGAACTCTGGCTTGGAAATCACGAAGGCGTGACTGGTCCGAACGACGAAACTCGTCATCCCCTGGCGGTGCCAGCAGAACTGGCTGCGTATCGCGAATTGGGCGAGCGCGATTTTGTGGCCGGGAAACAGCGTGCTGCAATTGCGTTCATCGCCGGACACCCTGCCGAATTTGCGGGCCTAACGCTGCGCCGGATCGCTTATTTCTGGGTTTCGCCGCGAGGCAGCGGTTGGCTGTACATTTCCGCGCTTTCCTTTGTCGGCTTGGGACTGGCGATGAAGAAGGATTTTGTACGGGTACTGCCATTCTTCATCGCATTGTTATTCTTTCCGATGGTCTATTACTTGACGCATGCCGATAACTGGTATCGCCACCCCATTGAGCCCCTGATGATCTTACTGAGTGTTTACACCTTAGTGCGCCTTTGGCATCAGACTGCGATCTCCGGAACCGACGGCGCGAAGGGAGCCGGATCTGCCGCGCCTTTGACCTAGGCGTCGCCCGACGCGGTTTCTATGGCGCTCCCTCTGGGAAGTGGAGAACGGCACCCACCAGACATTGCGTGCATTGCAACTCGTGTGTTAGCTTCGACTTGCAGAGGTCTACTTGCGACACACGGTTCCCGCGGGGATGGACCGCAAGGAAGCGGATGCTTACCTGCGGCTGGATCCTGCGCGGCTCCCCAGGCATATCGCCATCATTATGGACGGAAACGGGCGCTGGGCCCGGCGGCGGCACATGCCGCGCGTGGCCGGGCACCGTGCCGGCGTAGCAGCCGTGCGTTCGACGGTGGAAACGGCGGCACGCATTGGCATTCCGGCGCTGACGCTCTACGCGTTCTCCGAAGAAAACTGGAAGAAGCGGCCGCGGACGGAAGTGGATTTCCTGATGCGGTTGCTGTGCCGGTTTCTCAAGGCGGAGATCAAGACTCTCAACGAAAACAACATTCGGCTGGAATACATCGGGCGCCAGCACGAGTTGCCGGAGTCGGTGCAGCGGGAGATGGAGTTTGCGCGCGAGGCCACGAGTGGGAATCGCGGGATGGTGCTCACGCTGGCATTGAACTACAGTGCGCGCAGCGAGATCGTCGATGCTTTCCGTTCGCTGGCCGAAGCTGCGGCCCGCAACGGCGGGCTACAGCATATGGAAGTGACTGAGCAGTTGGTGAGTGAGCATCTCTACACCCGGGGACTGCCCGATCCTGACCTGGTGGTACGCACCAGCGGCGAAATGCGGCTGAGCAATTTTCTTCTGTGGCAACTGGCCTACGCAGAGATCTACGTTACGCAGACTTTGTGGCCGGACTTCCGCGGCGTTCAGCTGCTGGAAGGAATCGAAGAGTTCCAGAAGCGCGAGCGCCGTTATGGCGGGCTGGGGAAAGACCACGAACACGCTCCGGTCCGGACGCACGCCGAGGCGAAGCGTTGATCAAGCGCGTTGTTACGGCAGTTGTTCTCATTCCTCTGGTTCTCTTCCTGGTTCTTAAGGCTCCCCTGTATGTGATGGCGATCGTGGCCGGGGTGGTGGCGCTGCTGGGGGTCGCGGAATTTCTCAAACTGGCGGCGCGGTATGGAGTCCAGCCGATGTGGCGGCCGACATACGGCTACGTCGTGCTCTTCTTTCTCTTCGCCATTGCCGCTTCCGCCAATCGCGTTCCTCTGGTTGAGACGACCGCCATGATTTACGGTCTGGCGCTGGCAGTAGCGATTGCGCCCTTCATGTTTCTAACGATTGCGATGCGGGGATCTGATCTGGCGAGCGGCTATCCGGCGGCCGCGGCGTCGGTGTTTGCGTTCGCGTATATCGCAATTCCGATGGCGCTGCTGGTGCAGATCAGGCAACAGCCGGCGGGTGCGATTCTGGTCATCTACACGCTCCTGATGGTGTGGGCGGGGGATATCTTCGCGTACTTCGTGGGGAAAGCAATTGGGCGGCATCGAATGTCGCCGGAGATTAGTCCTAAGAAGACCTGGGAAGGCGCGGTCGCCTCGGTTGTGGCTAGCGTAGTTGTTGGGACACTCTGGTTTCAGCATGCGGCGGGGATCAGCACGTGGCTTCTTCAAGTGGGGCTGATTGAGCGCCGGGATGGAATGTTCGGCCTGCAGCAGCCGTCGTTGGGCGTGATTGTGGCGCTGTCGGCGATGGTGAATATCGCGGCGCAGTTGGGGGACTTGGTGGAGTCGCTGATCAAGCGCGGGGCGGGCGTGAAAGATTCAGGAGCGATCTTGCCAGGACATGGCGGGATGCTTGACCGCATTGACGCGATGCTGTTCGCCGTGCCGGTGGTGTGGGCTTGGAGCGCTGGGCGACTGATGCAGTAACAGACTCGCGCGATACCCATTCCGCGGGCTTCACTTACCGGCGGACAAAATTGCGGAAACGAGCAAAATCAAGAACAACAAAAACTGCAACGGCGACGGACAAGAGTGTCCGTCCCACACGTGCCTGCTTCACCGCCGAAAGCTGATCTTCAGAATGCGGCCGTCCGTTCCCACCAGCCATCCCGCTTCCGGACTCGCAAAAGCGACCGCCCAGAAGCCGGACACATCGGGCAGCGTGAACCAGGTGTTGCCTTCATCGGGAGTCCAGGCCGCTCCTCCCGCATTGGCGGTGATGACTACGGCGCGGCCACCGTCATCATGGCTGTGCGGGTCGTGGCCGCCGCCCCGACCCACGTAGCTCAGGCCGAAAATGGCTCCGGTTACGGGAGGCGGGTTGGTGAGCGTCCAGGTCTGACCGCCATCGTCGGAAGTGGCGGTCCTCGCATTGTTGGGGTCGTTTGGGTCTAGATCGCCGCCGCCCACGATGCCATGCCAGGGGTCACGGAAAGCCACCGTGAAGCCGCCTGCGCTGGGCGAACTGACGAGTGGAGTGTCATAGGCGTTCCACGTGTTGCCGCCGTCGCGAGTGGCGAGGATCCTCGCCGTAGTCGAGCCGCCGGTTGTGATCCAGGCATTTCTCGCGCCTTGGGGCGCAACGCACGTGCCGCTCGATGCGAACGAAAATTCGCCCGGCAACGCCGGCGGCATATTGCTACTGATGTCCTGCCAGTTGGTTCCGTCGGTGGTGCGCAGGTCGGGGAATACTCCGTTCACAGAGTCGCTGTGCGAGATGCCGCGCTTCGGCGTCCAGAAAGCGAAGCAGTCGTAGAACGCGCCCGGATTCTGGTTCTGGAACTGCATCGTCCAGTTCGCTCCGCTGTCGACGGTTTTGTAGATCCGGAAGTCGGTGGGGTTATCCCCGATGGATTGCAGATACGCGACTTTTTCGCTGAAGCCCTGCACATCGCGGAACTGCAAGGCTTCGGCCCCTGGAACCACGCCGGCTCTCCAGTTTCTCCCGCCGTCGGTTGTGACTACGAACGTACCGCCGCGTCCCGATGCCCAGACTACGCGTGGGTTCACCGGACTCACGGCAATCAGTCCCTGCGTCGTGCCACTGTTTTGGGGAGTCAGTTTGGGTTGGTGAATTCTCGAGGGCTCTTGCGCAAGGCTCAGGGTTACAAGGGCTAACGCGGCAATCAGGACAAGCAGCAGCGAGCGTTTCGACATGGCAGTGTCTCCCGGAGAAATTCGTGACGCGGAGCGCGAGTATAGGTCGCGCCGCCAAGGCTGTCAAATCGCAATCGGGAAGGAATCGCAATCGGAGACGGCGATGTGAGCAGCATTGGCGGCGAACTAAGAACAAGAGCAACAGCAAGTGCGACGGACAAGAGTGTCCGTCCTGCACATGCAGGACTTATTCCACTCCTGCCAGAGCGGCGTTCAGTCCGATGATATCTGCCCCCAGATCACGGCCGTCGGTGCCGGCGTTTCTGTAACGGCTGTTGGGCAGGAGTCTGTAGTCGCCTCCATTCCCATTGTTAAATTGCGCAATCCCGGCCGCATTCGCATCTGCGGGGAAGAAGTTGCCGGCGGGCCAGGAGGATGGCGGGAAAGCGCCTGGAGTGCCGATCAGAGCGTTGTTCTTGAAGGTATAGGTGCTGAAACATTTGGCGATCTTCTGCGCCGGCGTGCCTTTGGCGGCGCAACTGGTGGGACCTCCGCCCGAATTCCATACCGGGTAATTTGCAGTCGCCATCATGTTGTTGGTGAAAACGAATCCATACATGCTGGGATTCGAAAGCTGATTTCCTATCAATAACAAATGACCGTTGGAATCCGGAAATCCGGTGACGTGATTGATGGTGATGGTGTTGACCGGATTCTTTTGCCAGCCGTTGCTTATCTGAAACAAGTTGCCACCGCCTACATATTTCTTGCTGATATCATCGATGACCACATCGTGAATGCTCCAGCGCGTGCCCGCCAATGCGGGACCACCGTTTCCGCCGTCGCCGGAAATGGAAGTTGTGAGCGCCATTCCGCTGCCCGAGTGCGAGATGCGGGTGTAGCGGACTGTCACATCCGTTACCTGGCATAGCGGACAGACGTTTCCATTGTTCTGGGTGTGCTGGTTCTTGGGGTTCAGCGCGAGAGCATAACCGGAGGCGAAGCCTCCCCAGTTATTCTCCATCAGGTTCGCTTCGATCAGCACGCGGGTCGCATTCTTAAGTTCCAGATGGTTCTTGACAATAAAGGGACTACCGCCGACGCCGCCCACGAAGTTCGGCTTGCCAGGCATCCACTGCCAGGGCTTGAAGAAGTGGTTGCCGCGGATTTCGATGTCCGCCGGGGTCAGGGTTGCGGCTCCTCCACCGAACATGACCGCTTCGCCGGAGGCTTCCAGGAAGTTATTGGAGATTTTGAACGGTCCATCCTGGTGACTTCCGGTGCCGCCCCCGACGGCGTGTGCATCGGTGCAGGTCCCGGTCGCGTAGGTACAGTGAAAATCGCTGAAGTAGGAATCCACTACCGCCACATTGCTCGAACGGCCTAGAGAAACGCCCACTTGGGTTTCATCGTGGACGGTCCCATGCAGCCAGGAGCGGTCAAGGACGATGTGATCCGCAACACCGTTTGGCTCCACGCTGACGAGAGCGGGAGCGTACCTTCCCCCAGACGAGCGGGTGATCTCCAGTCCGATCAGGCGATAGTGATTGGCGCCGGTGCGGAGGATGAAGGGCCCGTCAGTTGTTGTGTTGTTTTCAATCCGGGCCATTACATTCTGCCTATTGACACAGGCATATTGTGGACGCCCGGGCAAGGACGCCACGCCGGCATAGCAAGGCGTCACGCGCTCCCCCTCGGACGGCAGAAGACTGTTGGCCGCACTGGTGCGGATGACGATCCAATGACCGCTATCGCATTGCTTGGCGCGCAATAAGAACCTTCCCGTAAAGGTTGCGCCCGCCTGAATTTCAATCGTGTCGCCGCAAAATGCGTTGTCCAATGCCGCCTGCAGATTGCCTCCTGAGCGGACTGCAATGATGCTTCCGGGAGCGGGCGTGTCCACCATTGAACTTGCCACGGTAATGCGAGGGAGTTCCGCTGGCCCATCGAAGTTGCTCCTGGCCCAGGCTGCTGAAAATGAAAGTGTCATGAATGAGATTGCGATGAGCAGAAGCGATGCGAATGATTGCATGTGGAAGACTCCTTAATTTTTTTGTTCACAAGGTTTGCGGCAGAGCAAATCCAACTGTGAGCCTGAACGGCATCGTATGAAACGCGGGAAGACGACGGCAAAATAGATCGGGCCGGATTGCGCTCACTAGTGCACAGCACATGTACGCGACTCAAATCATCAAACAAACGCTCGCTCCGATATCACGCTGAATTCCGAAGTTCCCGTAGAATAGGAAACGTCCCTCTTCCGCATGAAACGCATCGCCATCCTGGGTTCGACCGGCTCGATCGGTCGGAGCACGCTTAGTGTTGTGGAGAGCTATCCCGATCGATTTGAGGTAGCTGCTCTGGCCGCCGGCAGCAATGTCGTGGCAACGCTGGAACAGGCTCGGCGGTGGAAGCCGCGGGTTCTTTCGCTGGCGAACGAGCGGGACGCGCAGACGGTGCAGGCCAAGCTGCGCGGCGACGGCCTCGGCGAGATCGAGGTGGTGCACGGGGCGGCGGGCACGGTTCTGGTAGCGACGCATCCTGACGTGGATTTCGTGGTCAGCGCGATTGTCGGGGTTTCCGGTCTCGAAGCGACTTACGAGGCGGTGCGGGCAGGCAAGACGGTCGGGCTGGCCAATAAAGAATGCCTGGTCGTCGCAGGGGAGTTGATCGTCACCGAGGCTCGAAAGCAGGGGAAACCGCTGCTGCCGATCGACAGCGAACATAATGCCGTTCATCAGTGCCTGCGGGGCGGGCGGATGGAAGAAGTGGCGCGCATCTGGCTGACGGCTTCGGGAGGACCGTTTCTGAAGACTCCCAAATCGGAGTTTGCCTCAATAACGGTGCAACAGGCATTGAATCATCCGACCTGGAAAATGGGGAAAAGGATCACCATCGACTCGGCCACATTGATGAACAAGGGGTTTGAGGTGATCGAGGCTTGCCGGCTGTTTCATGTGCCTCCGAGTCAGGTGCAAGTCATTGTGCACCCGCAGTCTACGATCCATTCCATGGTCGAATTTGTCGATGGCAGCATACTTGCTCAGTTTTCAGTGACCGACATGCGGCTGCCGATTTTGTATGCCCTGGCTTATCCGGAGCGCGTCCCTTCGGATATGCGCTTCCCGGTCATGGACCTGCGGCATCTCGATTTCTCCCCCCCGGATATGAGTAAATTCCCTTGTCTGCGCCTGGCTTATGAGGCGGTGGAGGCGGGCGGGGCCAAAACGATCGCTCTGAATGCGGCCGATGAAGTGGCAGTAGCGGCGTTTTTGGAGGAGCGGATCGGGTTCGATGAGATTCCACAGATCGTCGAGGATGTGATGACTGCAACTCCGGTGGGAAGATTGGAATCTATTCATACAGTGCTTACGCTCGACGCCGAGGCACGCCAACTGGCTGAAGACATGGTCAAGCAACGGAGCCGCTCAGCCTCGCCCGTGCGTGCTATTCCGTAACAGAAGATTGGGAGTAATCTGGAATTTATGCCTCATTTGAGTACGATCGTGGCCGTCGCGGTGGTTCTGGGATTCATGATTCTGATCCATGAGTTCGGCCACTATGCAGCGGCCAAACTGTTTAAGGTTCGGGTCGAAGTATTTTCTATCGGCTTTGGGAAGCGCTTGTTCGGCTTTCGCAGGGGCGAGACTGACTACCGTATCGCCGCGATTCCGCTGGGCGGTTACGTCAAGATGTCAGGCGAGAACCCGATGGACGAGCGCACGGGTGATCCGGGCGAGTTCTTGTCGCATCCACGGTGGCAGCGGTTCGTGATCGCGCTCGCGGGCCCGACGATGAATATCCTGCTCGCGATCGCGCTGCTCACAGGCGTGTACATGGTGCACTACGAGCGGGCGGTATATGCCAATAAGCCTGCCGTGGTGGGCTGGGTACTGCCTGATTCGCCCGCGGCCAAAGCCGGAATCAAGGAAGGCGACCGGATCATTCTCATCGACGGAATTGAGGATCCCACCTGGGAACAAGTGGAACCACGGATCGCGCTGAGTCCGAATCAGCCGCTGCCTGTAACGATTCTTCGGGCCGGGAAGACTTTCGAAACTACGGTTACGCCCGAGGCTATGGGCATCGAGCAGTACGGAACCCTGGGTTGTGTCCCGGATCAGCCCAACGTGATCACCGAACTGGAATCGGGAATGCCGGCGGAAAAGGCCGGATTGAAGGTCGGAGACGTCATTACGGCCGTCAATGGGCAGCCGGTGAAAGCCATTCCGCAGATGATCCGTTTACTACAGCAGTCGAAGGACCAGCCGGTCGACATCACGGTGCAGCGTGCAACACAGACGCTGACCTTCAAGATGACGCCGGTAGCGAAACCGGTGGAAGGGACACAGGAGTCGCGTTATCGCGTAGGAATCCATTCCGATCCCAGTGTCAGTGAGCGCCTTCCCTTTCCCGCTGCGTTTCGGAAATCTCTGCAAGACAACAAGCGCAGCTCGTTTCTGATTCTGGAGTTAGTACAGAAGATGATCCAGCGCAAGGTTTCGCCGCGCATGGTCGAGGGCCCGATCGGAATCGGGGGCGCCGTAGGCCGAGCCGTGCGAGAGGAAGGCTGGATACCGCTGCTCGGAATCACCGCCGCCATCAGCCTCAATCTCGGGATTTTTAACCTGCTGCCGATTCCCATCCTGGACGGTGGCGTAATTCTCCTGCTGATCATCGAAAGCCTGATGCAGAAAGACATCAGCCTGCGAATCAAGGAACGCCTCTATCAGGCCGCATTCGTCTTCCTTGTGCTGTTTGCGGTGATGGTCATTTACAACGACATCGTGAAGCGGCTGGGAAGCTGATCTGAGTCGACGCGGTCTTTTCGGACGCCGCTACGAACTGCGAGCCACGAGCTGCGAGCAGACCCATCCTAAGGACTTGCTTGCTCGAAGCTCGCAGCTCGAAGCCGTGCTTTCTGCCCTCCGCTGGCCAACCTGCTAAAATAAGACATTCCCTATGGCTGAAATGCGACGCAGAAAGACTGTGACCGCCACCATTGGCGGGGTGCGGGTGGGCAGTGATGCACCGGTTATGGTGCAGTCCATGACCAATACCGACACGGCGGATATCCCTGGAACCATCAAGCAGGTTGCCGACCTGGCGCGGGCGGGCAGCGAAGTGGTCCGCGTGACTGTCAACACTGACGAGGCCGCCAAGGCTGTCCCCTACATCGTTGAGGGGCTCGACAAGCTGGGCATGCGCGTGCCGATCGTCGGCGACTTCCATTACAACGGACACCTTCTGCTAACGAAGTACCCCGGTTGCGCGGAGGGGCTGGCCAAGTACCGTATCAATCCGGGGAACGTAAGCATAGGGCGGAAGAACGACGACAACTTCCGCATCATGATCGAGGTCGCGGTGAAGTATCAGCGTCCGGTGCGCATTGGAGTGAATTGGGGATCGCTCGACCAGTCGTTGCTGACGCGGATGATGGACGAAAATTCCCGCCTGGGGGAACCGAAAGACGCGCGCGAAGTGACCATGGAAGCGATGGTCGTAAGCGCGCTGAAGTCCGCGAAACTGGCGGAGCAGTACGGACTGCGCCCGGATCAGATTATCTTGAGCGCCAAGGTCAGCGGCGTGCAGGATTTGATCGACGTATATCGCACGCTGGCGGCGCGCTGCGAGTATCCGCTTCACCTGGGATTGACCGAGGCCGGCATGGGCGCAAAAGGCATCGTGGCCTCAAGCGCCGCCATGGCAGTGCTGTTGCAGGACGGGATCGGCGACACGGTTCGGGTTTCACTCACACCCGCCCCGGGCGGCGACCGAACCGAAGAAGTCCGCGTCGCGCAGCAGATCCTGCAGTCGCTGGGGATTCGGAGCTTCACGCCGCAAGTCACGGCTTGTCCCGGCTGCGGACGCACGACGAGCACCTTCTTCCAGGAAATGGCGCAACAGATTCAGACCTACCTGCGCGACCAGATGCCGAGTTGGAAAGAGCGCTATGTGGGCGTCGAAGAGATGAAGGTTGCTGTCATGGGCTGCGTCGTGAATGGCCCTGGAGAATCGAAGCACGCCAGCCTCGGCATCTCCCTCCCCGGAACGTTCGAAGAACCGAAGGCTCCGGTGTACGTGGATGGACGCCTGTTCACCACCCTCAAGGGCAACAAGATCGTCGCGGAGTTCATCAAGATTCTGGATGACTACGTCGAGTCTCACTATGCCGCGAAAGAAGAAGTAGGCGCGCGAAACTAGCTTTCAGAGATTCTCGCCCATCGCCGGGTACTCGGCTAGCCAATCCAGTGGAGTTAAAGCTGCACCACTCCCCTTGGTTTCGACTTCTTTCGCTTTCTTTCGACATATAGTATTCTGCCCACAGTCGAATGACGAAGCATACCCTTCTCCCTCTAGCGCTCTTGGCCACTGCCCTCGGCTCCGCCCAGCAGACCCCCATCGGCTACAAGCCCGCCGCCGATGCCGATACCAAGAAGACCATCCTGCTCAAGGACTTTCACCCGCAGACGGCCCTGCATGCGGCAGCCCATGATATTCAGCGGGCGAAGTTTCCCATCATCGATGTCCACACCCACACCAACGACGCGCGCGGCATTGGCGACCGTGTCGATCCGAACGAAATGGTGGAGCGGATGGACCGCCTCAACGTCAAGACCGTTGTCATCCTGACCGGCGGCTGGGGCGATGATCTGCAGAAAATCGTGGACACGATGGTCAAGCCCTATCCCGGACGCTTCATGGTCATGACCCAGATCGACTGGCGCACAATCGACGCGCCCAACTTCAGCCAGCTCATGGTTAAGCAGGTTGACGATTCGGTGCGGCGGGGAGCGCGCGGGCTCAAGATCCTGAAAGAACTTGGACTTGGCGTGCGTGATGCGAGCGGCAAACTGATCGCCGTGGACGATCCGCGACTGGATCCGGTTTGGGCGGAATGTGGACGGCTGGGAATACCTGTCTTCATCCATGTGGCCGATCCCGAGGCGTTCTTTCATCCCATTGACGCCAACAATGAACGCTATGAAGAACTGATTGAGCATCCGGACTGGAGTTTTTATGGGCCACAGTTTCCGAGCATCCAGGAATTGATGGCGCAACGCGATCGGATGTTTGCGAAGCATCCGCACACTACGTTCGCCGCGCTGCACTTCGGCAGTTGGCCGGAAAATCTGGACTTCGTCGAGCAGACGCTGGAGAAGTTTCCCAACGTCATGATCGAGACTGGAGCGCGCGAAGGAGAACTGGGGAGGCAGCCGCGCCGGGTGAGGAAGCTGTTTCTGAAGTATCCCGATCGGATCATGTTTGGTACCGACGAAGGCGCTTCGGAAGAGATGTATCACAACTATTTTCGGTGGCTCGAAACCGAAGATGAATACTTCCCTTACGCGCAGTATCCAGCGCAGGGGCGGTGGATGATTTACGGGCTGGGATTGCCGGACGATGTGCTCGAGAGGGTGTATCACGGAAATGCCGAGCGGCTGTTTGGACAGTTCAAGGGCGCGTCATTGGCGGGAACGCGATAGTCTCCAAAGGAATCTGCCACAAGCCTTTAACCGCGAAGATCGCTAAGAAGTGCCGCAGAGGACGCAAAGAAAGGCGAGGGTTGGGCTAAAGAAAGGAGCTTGACAATTCCCTCGGCCATCATCGAAAGTTACTAATCGAAACAAATCGAAAGGTCACTTTCAGATGCCATCGGACGGCCTATTTAACGAAGAACGCAGACGCGCGATTTTGGCGATGCTGCATCGCGATGGGCGCGTGCTGGTCAAGGATCTGGCGCGGCATTTCCGGATTTCGCAGATCACCATCCGCAAGGATCTGGAAATTCTCGATAGCCAGGGTTCGGTGCAGCGAACGCATGGGGGCGCGCTGCCAGTGCAGGCGGGAGCGCTGCTCGATCCGACGCTGCGCGAAAAAGAGAGGTTACACCGGAGGGAGAAGGCGCGCATTGCCGAGACGGCGGTCAAACTGGTGGAAGAAGGACAGTCAGTGCTGCTCGATTCAGGCACAACGACCACGGCCATCGCGCGTGCGCTGAAAGACATGTCTCGACTGACGGTGATCACCAACGCCATCAACATCGCGGCGGAACTGGCAGGCACGCACATTGAAGTGATCCTGACGGGCGGCATGTTGCGCAAGAATTCGTTTTCGCTGGTCGGCCCTCTGGCGGAGCAGACACTGCGGCAATTGAGCGCTGACACTTTGTTTCTGGGAGTGGATGGCTTCGACACACGGGCCGGGCTGTTTACCCCGAATCTGTTGGAGGCCCAGGTGAATCGCGCCATGGTCGAGATTGCGCGGCGGACGGTCGCGGTCTGCGATTCCAGCAAGTTTGGACGGCGCAGTTTGTGCAACATCATGCCGGTGACCTCGGTACACGAGGTGGTAACCGATCGACTGATTCCGAAATCGGACCTGCGCGCGCTGAAGGAAGCGGGAGTAAAAGTGACAGTGGTATAGGAATGCCCAGACAAGCAATGAATCCAACCCACACTTCGACGGAACATGGCGCACACACGCTAAACGAGATTCTCTCGCAGCCGCAGTGCTGGAGTGACTGCCTGCGAAAACTGGCGTCCAGCAAAGCATTTCAGGCCGCAACACAGATGGCACGGCCGGGTACGGAATGGATTCTCGTCGGCTGCGGATCCAGCTACTATCTGGCGATTGCAGCTGCGTCGGCTTTCAATCAAGTCGGACTGCCGGCACGCGCCATCCCGGCTTCCGAGTTACTGCTCTACCCAGCATTGACCCTCCCCTGCGCCGGCGATTACGTTCCGATCATGATTTCGCGCTCGGGCCGGACGTCAGAAGTTGTGCGCGCCGCCCGCTTGCTGGAGCAAGAACGGAACGTGCGGACCATCGCAATCACGTGTGCCGAGGGCCAGCCGCTCGAAGTTGAATGCAGTCTGACATTGAACTTGCTCGACGCCGATGAGCAGAGCATGGTTATGACGCGGTCGTTCACGTCCATGCTGCTGGGGCTGCAGTACCTGGCGGCCACCGTCGCGCAAGACGAGGAACTTCGCCGGGCACTGATGAGCCTTCCCGGCGAAACCGCGTCGCTGCTCGAGGATCTTCCGCAGCGCCTGAGATTGTTTGTCGAAGCGCGCAGTTTCGAGGACTGTGTCTTTCTGGCACAAGGCCCGCTGTTTGGAATCGCATCGGAATGCATGTTGAAGGTGACGGAATCGTCGTCCACATATGCCCAGGTATTTCATTCGCTGGAGTTCCGTCATGGGGCCAAATCAATTGCCGGACCGGAAATGCTGATTACGTTTCTGATGTCGGAATCGTCCTACGATGCCGAGTTGGAATTGCTGGAAGAAATGAAGAAGCTGGGCGCGGCCACGATGGTGATTGCTAACAGGCTGGATGCTCGCGCCGAGAATGCCGCGGATTTCTCCATCGAGCTTGGTTTGCGCGTCCCGGCGTATGCGCGGCCCGCGGCTTACACGATCTGGGGACAGATCTATGGCCTCTACGCCGGTCTGAAGAAGGGGCTCAATCCGGACGCTCCAAGGAATCTGACGCGGGTAGTGGTACTGGATTAGCAATTCAGCAATTAGCATTTAGCCAGACCACACTCATCGACATTGCGGGCCCTGCCTCTTGTCCGAACTGGATATCACCATCGCCGGAGAGATCAATCTTGATCTGATCCTGTACGGTTTGCCGGAGCAGATGCCTGCCGAACGGGAGCTACTGGCCACCCAGTTCAACATGACATTGGGCAGTTCTTCTGCGATTGTGGCGCACAATCTGGCGGCACTGGGAAGCCGGGTTGGGTTCATCACCAAGGTCGGCGACGACGCGCTGGGAAAGATGGCACTGGAGCGTCTGACTGCGAGCGGAGTGGATCTCTCACGAGTGGTGCGGGCCGCGGGCGCCGCTTCTGGCGTGACGGTCATTCTGCCGCACGAGCGCGAGCGTCACATCGTGACGTATCTCGGAACCATCTCCGAGTTGCGATTCGAGGATCTCGATCTCGAATATCTGGCTTCGGCACGACATTTTCATATGTCGTCTCTATTCCTGCAGCGGGCGCTGGCGCCGCGCGTGCACGAAGTGTTCCGACAAATGAAAAGCGCGGGACTTACGACTTCGCTGGACACGAACGACGATCCCGACGACCGCTGGGAGGGCGCGCTGGAGGCGACACTGCCCTACGTGGATATCCTGCTGCCGAATGAACGCGAGGCGATGAAGATGGCTCGGACGAATGACCTGGAGACGGCAGTGGGGCGGCTCTCCGAGCGGGTGAAGACGGTCGTGGTCAAGCTGGGGTCACGGGGAGCAATGGCGATCACAAGACGCGAGCGCTTCACCGCGCCCGCGGCGAATGTGCAGGTCGTGGATCCGGTCGGCGCGGGTGACAGTTTCGACGCCGGCTTCTTGCATCAGTGTCTGCGCGGCGCCGATCGCCAGACGTGCCTCGTCTATGGGAATCTGTGTGGCGCTTTTTCCACCACCGCCAGCGGCGGCACGGAAGCGTTCCGCGACTTGAAAGCAATGCGCGAGTTTTTCGGGAAGCACGGCGTTTCGGTGTAGGAACAACGGGAGACGCCGTTGTAACCAGGGATGGTCGGAGAATGCGAGTGGGGTGGGAAACGGGAATCGAACCCGCAACCGCCGGAGCCACAGTCCGGTGCTCTGCCAGTTGAGCTATTCCCACCGCAGAGGATGATTATAGCAAGCTACGGCGGGGGCGAGACGTCCCCCAGACAGCCGGCGTGACGCCGGCGCTACGAATCGGGTACTACCGTCCCACACCCATGTATTGGAATCCCATGGCGCGCAGGCGGGACGAATCGAGCAGGTTCTTGGTGTCGATGATGATGGGGCGTTTCAGCAGGTGGCGAATCTTGCTGAAGTCGAGGGTGCGGAATTCGGGCCAGCCGGTGCCGACGACGAGGGCGTCCACTCCTTCGGCGACCCCATAGGCTGACTCGCAGTACTTCACCGTGCCATTAAGCTGCAGCCGCGCTTCGGGAATGGCTACGGGATCATAGGCTCTGACGCGCGCGCCCTTGGACAGCAGGTTCTGCGCCAACTGGACGGAGGCGGAGCCGGCAACGGAATTGGTATTCGGTTTGAAAGACAGGCCGAGGATGCCTACGTCTTTGTTTTGTACGGTGTCGATGGCCCCGGATATTTTATCGAACATGCGGTCTGCCAGACTCACATTCACCTCGCGGGCAGCGCGCAGGATCTTCAGGTCCACGCCTTTCTCGCGAGCCAGTCCGCTCAGGGACTCCATGTCGGTCTCGGCAAAGATTCCGCCCATGCCGGCGCCCGGTTGCAGGCAGCGTGGAGCAAT
The DNA here is from genome assembly GCA_046727255.1 of Acidobacteriota bacterium. GTDB lineage: Bacteria > Acidobacteriota > Terriglobia > Terriglobales > Acidobacteriaceae > Acidiflorens. The sequence continues at coordinate 16,800 of JBKPCG010000079.1, forward strand.
TTTCTTGTCGAGTCCAAGGGCGAGCGAAAGGCTGACTGCGTCAGCGTGCACGTGCTCGCACAGGCTGGCAATCTCGTTGATGAAGGAAATCTTGGTGGCTACGAAAGCGGTGGTCGCTTCACGGGCCAGCTCGGCGGTCTCGTAGTTGGTCACCAGGACGGGGACGCCGCGCATCACGAGCGGGTGGAAGATTTGCTTGAGGGCGGAGACAGCTTCACTGGAAGACGTGCCCAGGATAATGCGGTCGGGCCAGTTAAAGTCTTCGACGGCGCATCCATTGGTGAAGAACATGGGCTGGGAAACCAGGATGCTGCGTAGCGCGTGTCCCTTTAACACTTTCTCCAGAGCTGAAGTGGTGCCGACGCGCACCGGGGTGACGATGGAGAGAACTTGCACCCGGCCGGCGGCACGCGCCATGCGGAGCACTAACTCTTCCAGTCCTTGGCCGGAATCTTCGGCAAGAAAGATCACTTGCGCCCTGCGAGCCAGATCGTCGGGGTCGGTCGAATAGACGAGGCGGCCGGAGCGGACGTTACGCCGGATTACTTCCTGCAAATTCTTTTCGTAAAACGGGATGTTGCCCTTGGCCACTTCCACGATGTGCGAGCTGTCCGCATGACAACAGCAAACGGGTGTGCCGAAATCGGCCAGGCAGGCAGAAATAACGGTTGCTAGATAGCCGGATCCATAAACCCCAATGTGCATTGTGCCTTCTTCGCGTCAACCCGCAGCCTGGGATCCGGCGCTTGGTGTAGAGCCCGTGAACATTATGGTAATCCGGCTAATGTACTTAGCAACGGACGGAAAGTACATGTACCGCCGGACCGCCTGTTCAGCCCGCGGTTTGGGGTTTTATGGGGGTATTACAGGCTAAGACCGGGGAGACAACAGGCTGCGTCCCAGAGGCACCGGGGCGACGTCCTGCCAGACGCCGCCATTCTCCCGAACGAACATCAACTCATCCACATGAATGGTGCGTGGACCGGAGAACTGAGCCCAACGTTCCCTGGCTAGGACGGCGGCATCACGCGCCTGCTGATCGATCTCCGTTTTCAGAATCGTCAGGTGCGGAATGTAGGGCCACAATTCCTCACACAGCAGAGCCTTGGCGCTCAGCTGATCGTGCAACTCACGCATGCGGTAGGCGGCGCGCTTTATCTGGATAAACACTGTGGGAGTGGTTGGAAGAAAGGTGTCCACGTCTCCCAGTTCGACGTCGAAGGGAACGGCGCGGCTGCAAGCTTCTTCCAGGAACTCGAGGGCCGCCTGCTCGGGCCCGCACAATTCACGCGGAGGAAGGATCGTGAGGTGTGAGGGCATATGGGCCGTGACCGGATGGAGCTCCCGCCGAAGGTTTTCCACGAACTGCCCGACCGGGTGGCGGATGTAGGCCACCAATGCGTAGCGTGAACTGGCCATGACTTACGAGAAAAGATTATAGCGTGAGCGAGTG